>DASYEM010000023.1:0-5502 GCA_036499025.1 Parvibaculum sp.
CTTGTGATGGAAGGCTTCGTCCGTCATCACGAGCTGCATCAGCTTGACCATCAACGGGTCGCGCGAATTGGCATAGAAGGTCGCAAAGGCGCCCATGGCGAGGCCTTCGACCAGCATCTGCATGCCGACGATCTTCTTGTAGACTTCGCGTGCGCCGACGATGTCGGTGAGCAGGTCGCCGAGCGTCTTGCCGACGGGAAGGGGCTTGCCCCAGCGCGCTTCGATGTATTTCGCAAAGCCGGTCACGTGGCGGGCTTCTTCGCGCGCCTGGTTCGCCGCATATTCCTGCGCACCCGGATCGCGCAGGATGTGGCAGAGCGAAGCCGAAAGCGCCAGCGCGCCCTGTTCGCCATGCAGGATCGAGGACAGCATCCAACGCGCGCTCTCATTGGCAAAGCGCACCTTCTGCTTGTGCGTCAGCTTCTCGAAGCTCGGCAGGCGCAGCTCGATGATGAATTCTTCCGGCAGGATGAACTCGTTCTCGATGTCGAAGGGCTCGGTGTAATCGATATATTTCTTGTCCAGCGGATCCCAGAAATGGTCATGGGTCGCGGAAATGATCTTGTCGAAGGCGGTCGAGCGGTTGTTGTACCGGTCGACTTCCATCATCGCGGGAAAGTCTTCCGGGGCGACGGCGTCATAGGCGTCGTCTTTGGTGATCTGGCGCACTTCGCTCATTCGGCTTCTCTCCCAAACAGTCCATTATGGCGTTTCGTTTCGTTGCCGGCGGCGCAACGGCGCACACCCGCAAAGACGGCGTTACTTACAAAACCATAAGCAATCCTGCCCCAGCGTCAAGGCAAAAATGACGTATGCGTCACCTTTGGCAAGGTTTCGTTCGCACATGCGAATAAAGTGTTATTTCAACGAACTGAATTTGTGAAACAGAAGGGCTTCCCAAGTGCCTTGTCGCCGCTAATCGGCGGCCTGAAGCTTGTTGCCTGCCCGGCGTTGCAGGAAATGCTCGTAGATCATCAGGTCCGCTTCAACCAACGGTCTCGCCAGCCTGCGCATCTCACTATTCAAACCACGCGTCGCTTCCACCTTCTTCTCTTGCGACGCGATCAGGTCCGCCGTGACATTACGCCTGCGGCCCGTGGGCGGCGGAGGCAGGCCCGCCTTGCGCGCCACTTCGGCAAAAGCCGAATCCATGTCGTCGTTGAAACCGATGAGATCGAGTGACGACAGATTGCGGATCGCGGGTTCGACAAGACGAAGCCGCTCCACCGATGTTTCGGCCAGCCCGTCGAGCGACCCCGAAAACTGCCGCGCGAAATAATTGTCGGTGTAAAAGCGGACGCGCTTGTCCGGGGAGGAAAGAAATTCCGGCAGGGACATACGCTGCATATGGTCGAGTTCATCGCCCCGGCCATGGCCGGGCGGAATATTGACCATGTAGTGGTAAAGCGACCTCAATCGGTCATAAGGGTCGCGGAGAATTGTGAAGCCGAACACATTGCCGCCGCAACATCGCTCGAACGCCGCCCACGGCATGTGGCCCGTGACGAACTTCGCCGGGCGCACATGAGCGGCGAACTCGTCGAGTTCTTGCGAAACATGATCCTCATACCGCGCAAAGAGCCTGCTCCGCTTGGAGCCCACATGCTCTTTGAAATAGGAATTGATCGAAGTCCCGCCGGTCTTTGGCGTATGGACAAAAACAATCCGTGGTCTGTCCAGATTCCCTGCCGCTCTTTCACGAAGTCGTGCAAGACGGTAGCTCATACGCAGAGAAAATTTTCTCGTTCCGGCGTAGAGATTCATGCCAGCCGCACCTGTCTTTCAAAAGGCAGGCGTTACCCCGCGGTCCGCCTGAGCCACGCATCGGGCCAATGCGTTATGTTATCTTTAAGCGCGGACTCGTTAAAGGGCCATCTTGGCGGTTCGATGGTGAAATTTCCGTTTGAAACTGCGAAATCGCGCGCCGCCTTCGCCGGATTGTCCGTGTCCCACGTTTTTTGTCCGCGCGGCGCATCGGTCAGGTCCTGCATAACACCGTCAGTGGCGATGATCCACGAACCCTCGGTGACCATCGGCGCATAAGCGGCAAGCTCGTCCATCACATGGCCGTAGCTGTGATCGGAATCGAGAACCACCAGAACCGTCTCGCCCGGCTTAATCAGGCTGCGTATATGCGCAACGATCTCGGGCGCCGTCGATGAGCCCTCGATCAGCGTGATCAGCGGCGAAAGCGGATGGCTTTCGATACGCTCGCGATTATGCGGCCTGATCTCGATATCGACCGCGATGACGCGGCCCTTGCCGATGAGTTTGCACAGGCTCGCGGAAAAAATAGCCGACCCGCCATGCGCCACGCCCGTTTCGATAATCACGTCAGGCTTCAGGGCGAAGACGGCTTCCTGATAGCGGATCATATCTTCCGGGAGCTGAATGATCGGCACGCCGAGCCAGGAAAAGCTATAGGAATATTTCTGGTTCCAGCCGACCTTCACCCAGAGATCCGACAGCGCCCGAAAAGCCTCGTCGCTATAGAGATCGACCTTCTTGCCGTCCGCCTCGAGCGTCAGCGCATCGGTGTCTATGTTTATCCGCATCGGAATCTCCCTACTCGATGGCGACGAAGCGCGCGGCGATCCCGACGGCTCTTGCCGTCTCCTCGATCTCGCGCAGATAATTCGGGTTCATGACAAAGATCGTATGAGGATGTCGCGCCGCCGAGCCTTCAGGCGACATGACGCGCAAGCCGGAGCCCGGCAGGAAGAAGCCCTGCTTGCCGGGATTGATGTCGACGACATGATCGATCGTCTTGTTCTCGGGATCGGTCAGGATCGCAAAGCTGACGCCTTTCGCGCCCGCGCCCCAAAGCGCCACGGGTCCCTGCTGGCGGGCTTGCGTCAATTCCGCCTGCCAGCGCCGGACGAAATCCTCGCGCACATGCTCCAGCGACTGTTGCTCGGGTTGTGCGTCGGGCGTGTCTTCCTCCACCGGTCCCGCCGCCAGCGCTTCCGCCCAGAGATATTGCCCGCCGAAAACATGGCCGACGCGCGGCGAGACGAACCCCGCCTTCCGCAAGGCCAATGCGAGCGAGCCCGCGGTGAAGAGCGAGCAGTGCTCGTAGAAAAAATCCTGCATCGCCCTGTGCCGGATGATCCATGAAACGCAAGGCGTCTCGATCCAGAGGCGCGCCGTCGAGGTTGGGCCGAGCGCCTGGCGGATCGCGGTGAGAAAGCCGACGGGGTCGGAGACATGTTCGATCGTATGGCGGCTGGCGACCACATTGGGCGCATGGGACAGAAGAGACGCGGTGCCTGTATTGAAATAGTGCCGGTGAATGCGGGCGCCGCCCGGACCCTCTCCATCTTGCCCGCGCCAGGCGGGATCGAAGCCTTCAGCCGACCGCAGGCGGTCACCCGCCGCCTTGACCACCTGCTCCAGAAAGCGCCCCTGACCGCAGCCGACTTCCAGATAGCTGATGGGGTCGCCGGCGGGAACGGAGTTCACGACATCGGCGGCGCGCGCTTCCATATGAGCGCGGAATGACGCCGAAAAAGCCTGATCGTTCTCATAGTCTTCGTCATAGACGATCAGCGCCGGATCGAAAGCGCGGTTCCAGGCAAAACCGCAATGCCCGCAAGCGGCAAAATCCAGTGGGCCTTTCGCCGCCGCGCGCCCGAGCTCGGCGCTCGGATAAACCCTGTTCATCAGGATCGGCATTTCCAGAGGCCGGTCCAGAGCGGCTGTGGCCGCCTGGCCGCAGACGGGGCATTGCTCGATCATCCTCTCAGCTGTCCCCATCCAATATGCGGCAAACGGCTTTCCCCGGGCCGTGTCCAAGCCACGTTTCTTATAGACTCTTGGCGCGAGCGACAATCCGTGGAGCATGGAGCGCCGCCATCCGGGGCGGCTCTTTCAATGTCATGCGCGGTTTTGTAGTAGAATTGCGGCGGGCCCTTAGGCGGAATTTTGCGAAAACCCCGCTCTTTACGTCTTCCACGGTCGCGCGTTCTGAAACGAGGTTCGGTAACAATGAAGCATAATTCCGGCGGGCCGAAGATTACCGTCGTCATTCCGACCCGTGAGCGAGCGGACGTATTTGCCAGCGCATTGCGCACCGTCACCACCCAGGATTATGACAATCTCGAAATTCTGGTCAGCGACAATCTCAGCGGGGACGCCACCGAAGAAATCGCCCGCAATACCGGCGATCCGCGGGTGCGGTATCTGAACACCGGCAAGCGGCTGAGCATGAGCCATAATTGGGAGTTCGCCCTGTCCCATGTCACCGGAGACTGGGTGACCATCGTCGGCGACGATGACGGGCTTCTCCCCTCGGCGCTCCGCAACGTCGCGGAGTTCATGCGGGCAAGCGACGCCTTGGCCATTCAATCGGCGACCTGCAAATATCGCTGGCCGGGGAACAACGGCAAGGGCTACGGCCATATCCGTGTGCCGATGAGGCAGGGGCATGAAATCCGCTCCAGCAAACGCTGGATGGAAAAGGTGCTGCGCGGGCGTGCCAACTATATCGAGCTGCCGATCCTCTATACCGGCGGGTTCGCGCGCATGACATTGCTGCACGAACTGAAACGCAAGACGGGCGCCTTCTACAAATCGCGCATACCCGACGTCTATTCGGGCTTCGCGATCGCAAGCCTGATCCCCACCTACGCTTTCTCGCATGCACCCTTCGCGATCAGCGGCATCTCGAAGCACAGCACGGGCGTCGATGCATATTCCAAGGGAGATAAATCGGCCCAATCCCCCGCGCAGAAATTTGCTCTCGAAGAAAACATGCCGTTTCACAAGGACGTGCCGCTGATGGCGCAGGGTGGATTGCCGCCCTCGCCTCAGGCTTTGATATTCGAATCCTTTCTCCAGACCGCGGAGCTGCGCGAAGGCGGACCGATCGAGCCGTTCGATCGGCAGCTCGCGGTCATTTTGGCGAATTCGCCTCCCGACGACGAGACGCTGCACAACTGGGCCTCGGCTTTCGCCCGCATGCACGGCTTTGACTACGAGCGAGCCCGCTTCCGCTCACATCTGGATCGACTGAAGCGAAAGCTTGCGGCCATGCCCCGCAATCTCGCGCGCAACCGGCGCAGGCTGGGCTCTGCCGCCGAGCTTATCCCGAACGTCTACGACGCCAGCCTGGCGGTCGCGGCGATCCTTGGCGAGGGCAGGCGCTGGTGAATGCCCTTGGCGAAAGCCTAGTTTCACGATTGTCAGTTGTTGAAATATTTTTTGCGGAGTCGTGGTCCCCGTTACGGCGGGCCGGTTTTTGTGGTATCCGAGAAGAAGATAAAGGGAGATGACCGCTCCGTTTGCCGGCAGTGGGGACTGCGGGCCGACAAAAGAGGGTGGCATCTGAGGGGAGGGGTAATCCTGACGGATTACATGTGTCCAGCGAACTCCAGATGCCGGAGCTCGCGGCCTATGCCTGTCAGAATCCTCCGAGATCCGGCTGATGAATTGCGCCGGCGGATCGTCCGCATAGAGCTTATGCGGAACGCCGTCAGCGAACGTGAACTGGAAATCGTAACG
>DASYEM010000024.1:0-1866 GCA_036499025.1 Parvibaculum sp.
CCGCACCGCGTCCAGCCATTGAAGGCAGCCGGTCGTCGTGCCGGCGGACGGTTACCCGAGGCCTCCCGAGTGCAGGGTTACGAGCCCCGCCCGCAGGCGCCGCATCCGGCCCCATCTTCGAAACGTCTCGCGAAGACGCCCTCGATGAGCCGGACAACGCCAGAATATAGTCCTTGGGATTATTGTCAAGGGCATCTAGCAATAAATTCCGTAGCCATCCCCTCATGGTGAGGAGCAGCCGGAGGCTGCGTCTCGAACCATGAGAGCCCGGCCGCCTCGGGCCTTCATCCTTCGAGACGCGCCCTGCTGGCGCTCCTCAGGATGAGGGCGGGAAAAAAAGCTACAGCAGCCCGAGTTCCCGCAACTCGCGGCGCATTTGTTCCGGCATGTTGGCGGCGCCCGGGGCGGCGCGCGACAGGTCGCGGGGCGCTTCCTTGTCCTCGAGATAACGCCAGCCCTGAAACGCCGAACGCGGGCGCGGCTCGACCAGAACGCATTTGGGATCGAGCACTAGCTTGCAGCGGTGAATGCCGTCCTTGTCGGTGAAGGGCCGGATGTCGAGGATCTTCTCACGGCACATGATCTGGCCCTTGATCACCCAGAAGATCGAGCCGCCGTCCTTGAGTTCGTCGGCACGCTTGGGAACCATGCGCGTGGTGTGAATGCGCTCGGGCTTCTTCACGCCGCGTTTTTTCTGCGCCTTGAGCTTCTCGCTGATCCAGCCTTCGAGGTCGGCGACGCTATCGGTTCCGACCGAAAGCTTGATGAGATGAAGCGGCATTCCTTACTCCGAACCGATTGACGCCTTGATACACCCGCGGCGGCGCGCCGCAAAAGCGCCGCCGGCCCGTCCTCCCCGTTTCGTGTTCAGGAACTCACAGGGTCAACGCGGTACGCGGCCTTTGACGGCATTGGCAAAGGCCGCGTAGCGGATCGAGCCGTCGGCGGCGATGGGGAGTATGTCGCGCAGCGTTGCCTGCACTTTTTCCTTCTCGTCCGGCGCCATCTTGCTCAGGACGACGCCCTGCGGTCCCGACGGCCTGCTGTTGCTATCCCAGAAGGACTCGAAATTCGGGTGGACCACGGTAATGCGAATGACGGTCGTCTCGACGTCTTCGAGGCCCGCCTTCTGCCAGAAGCCCTGCATCGCTTCGCGGTGGGAGGCCTCGGCGCGCGGCGGCAGCGCCGGGTCGTAACCCATCCTCCGGAGCGCTTCGTAGACCGGATGCACCGGCACGCCGCCGGCCATCATGTCCCACATATAAGTGCCGACCCAGCCGCCCGGGCGCGTGACACGCTTCATCTCGGCGACGGCGCGCGCGGTATCGGGCACAAAGGCAATCACCAGCGCCATCGCCGCCACATCGAAGCTCCCATCGGCAAACGGCAGGCTCTGCGCGTCGCCGACCTCGAACTGCGCGTTCGCCGCGCCAACATGCTTGCGCGCATAATCGATCTGGCCTTCGGAGAAATCGACGCCCGCAACGGCGGACGGCCTCGCCCGCTTCATGATGACTTGCGAGAACGCACCGTTACCGCAGCCGACATCAACCCAGCGCATGCCTTCGGGCACTTTGAGCCAATCAACGAACTGCTCGCCGACTGGACGGCTCCATCGCCCCATCTGCAATTCGTAATCGTCACCACTGCTGAAAAGTTTGGGAGCATTCACGTCGTCACCATTGGCTTTATCACCATCACCTTGGCGCCCTCGCCCACCTGCGCATTCGGCGTCACCGCGATTTCGCTCACCGTGCCGTCGATCGCCGCGGTGAGGGTGTGTTCCATCTTCATGGCCTCGATGATGGCGAGACGCTGGCCGCGCGTGACGGCAGCGCCCTGCTCCACAAGAATGTTCAGCACCTT
>DASYEM010000025.1:0-54885 GCA_036499025.1 Parvibaculum sp.
GCAGACGCCGCAATTGCCGCAGGTGGTCGATCTCGAACTCGACTTCGACGGAACGGTCTTCTGGAACGGAGTGCCGGTGCCCGATACCGCGACGCTCGACAATTATTTGAAGGCGGCCGCCTTGCAGGAGCCGCAGCCTGAAATTCATCTCAAGCCCAACAGGCTCGTCAAATACGACTACGTGGCCAAAGTGCTGGCAGCTGCGCAACGTCTCGGCGTGACGCGCATCGGCTTCGTCGGCAATGAACAATATATGGATTGAGTTGTAGCGTGAGGAAGAGCCAGATGCAGAAGAGCCGAATGGGATTGTCGTATGCCGCTCTCGCGGGGCTGGTGCTGACCCTCTGTCTCGCCGCACCGTCCGCGGCCCGTGCGGCGACGGTCGGGCTCGCGGTCGGCGAACCCCTGAAGGAAGCGCAAGACCTGTCGAAGGCCGGCAAATATGCCGACGCTCTGAGGAAGGTGAAGACGGCGAATGCGCTTTCCGGCAAGACGCCTTACGAGAGTTTCGTGATCGACGACTTCGCGGCGTTTCTCAACATGAAGCTGAAGGATTACGCCGCCGCCGCGCAAGCCGCCGAGGCCGCGCTCGCGACGGGGCAGGTGACGGATAAAGAGCGTCCCGAACGTCTGAAGACGCTCGTGCAGATCAGCTACACGGCAAAGAATTACGGCAAGGTGATCGCTTTCGCAAAACAGTACCAGCAGGCGGCTGGGCCGGATGCCGAGATGCAGAGGCTGGTGACGCAGGCCTATTATCTTCAGAAGGATTATCCCGACGCCGAAGCGTCCGCGAAAGCGTTGACCGCATCGCAGACGGCGGCGGGCCGCAAGCCCGACGAAGCGATCTTGCAGCTTTGGCTTTCCTCGGCTTTCTACGCCCAGGACAAATCCGGCCAGCAAGCGGCTTTGACGGCGCTGGTCGAGAATTATTCTTCGCCAGCCTATATCGGCGATCTCCTGAACCTCGTTGAAGCCGATCTCGGCAAGTCGGACCGCATGAGCCTCGAAGTCTTCCGGCTGGAACGCGCCGCCGGCCTGTTGAAGACCTCCGACGCCTATACCGAAATGGCGCAGCTCGCCATTCAACTCGGGCTTCCCGGCGAGGCCAGAGCCGTCATGGCGCAGGGCTTTGCCGCCGGTGTGCTGGGCGGCAAGAACAAGAGCCGCGAGCAGCGTCTCGAGGCCATGGCGAAGCAACAGGCCGGACAGGATGAACCGGCGCTTGCCGCGACGGCAGGCACGTCCAAGGCCAGGGCGGCGCTCGCCGAGGCTTATGCGTCTTATGGCAAGGACGACAAGGCGATTGCTCTTTACAAGGATGTACTTGCCGCCGCGCCGCGCGACGCGGACCTGGTGCGCCTCCACCTTGGACAGGCTTATCTCGTCAAGGGAGACGTTGCTTCGGCGCGCAAGAGCTTCGCGGCGGTCGGCGATGCAAAGCTCGCGGGGCTCGCGCGGCTCGCGCGGCTGTGGATTGCGGTTGCCCGGAGCAAAAATTGAACGCGATGCCGGACGAATGCGGCGCCGGCGCATGACCCAGCCCGTCGGAATCGTCGCCGATATAGGCGGCACCCATGCGCGTTTTGCCACGGTCACTTGTCTGACCGGAGGTTCGGCCGTGGTTCACGAAAGCCGGGTTTTGCGCACCGAGGACTTTCCGGCTTTTGAGGCGGCCTATAAGGCCTATGTCTCCGACGTCGCTTTCGCGCCGCGCCGAGCGGTTTTCGCGCTAGCGACGCCCATCGGCTGCGGCGAGTTGAAGCTCACCAACAATAGCTGGCGGCTGGACCCTTCGATGCTGGCGACGACGCTGGGTCTTGAGGACGTGCGGTGCGTGAACGACTTCGAGGCGATTGCCTGGGGTTTGCCGGGAGTGTCGCCGGAAAATCTGCGCAGCCTTGACGGAAGTTATTTCAAACTTCCCGAAAGAGGCGTCATTTCGATTGTCGGGCCGGGCTCTGGATTGGGCGTGGCTCTCTTGTCGCGCAAACGCGACGATGTTGGAATGTCGCGCGTCCGCGATGGGGACCGAGTTCACACCTCGGAAGGCGGCCATGCCGGCTTCGCGCCCGCCGACGAGGTCGATGCGGATATTCTGCGCTTCCTCTCGGCGCGCTATCCGCATGTCTCCGCCGAGCGGCTTATTTCCGGTCCGGGTCTGGTCGAAATTTATCTCGCGCTGGCGGCGATGGAGGGGCGCGACGTGGCTCCGCCGCAAACCGTCGCCTTGTGGGATGCAGCCATCACTGGCGACGATCCTTTCGCCGCCGCCGCCCTCGAACGCTGGCTGATGCTTCTCGGCGGTTTCGCCGGTGACGTTGCATTGGCACATGGCGCGGCAGCGGTTGTGTTTGCCGGGGGCCTTCTGCCGCGGCTCGGCGCGCGGCTCGACCACAAGCTGGTCGTCGAACGGTTCTGCGCCAAGGGACGGCTCGAGACGGCGCTCCGCAAGATTCCATTGGCGATGATCAAACAGCCTGAACCCGGCCTCTTCGGCGCCGCCACGCTTTTGTTGAACGGACATATGCCGGGCACGCCGGTGACGCTCGCCTGAGCCTCCGCGCGCGCGATCCGATTGTATCAGTAGAGATTGTCCATGACCGCTTCATCGTCTCCCGAGATTTCCAACACGCTCC
The DNA here is from genome assembly GCA_036499025.1 of Parvibaculum sp. Classification (GTDB taxonomy): domain Bacteria; phylum Pseudomonadota; class Alphaproteobacteria; order Parvibaculales; family Parvibaculaceae; genus Parvibaculum. The sequence goes on from DASYEM010000025.1 coordinate 2,640, forward strand.
TTCTGTTTGGCGCGACCGGGGATCTGGCGCGGCGCATGCTGTTGCCGTCGCTTTTCGCGCTTCATGCCGATGAGTTGATACCGCCAGCGCTCGAGATCGTTGGGACGGCGCGCAGCGCTCTCGACAATGATGGTTTTCGCAAGCTCGCTGAAGACGCGCTGACCAGCTATCTGCCCGAGGACCGGCGGCAGGGAAACTCCATCGCGAGTTTCCTGAAGCGTTTGCGCTATGTGACCGCCGACACTTCTCAACCTGCCGCCTTTGCGGAATTGGCAAAGACAGTCGGCAACGGCGAGGCGCGAAACGTCGCCATCTTTCTCTCGACCGCGCCGTCGCTTTTCGAACGCACGATTGCCGGTCTGCGAGCGACGAACCTTGCCGGACCGATGGCGCGCATCGGGCTTGAAAAGCCGCTGGGTCACGATCTCGCGTCCTCCCGCATCATCAACGACGCCATCCGTTCCGCTTTCCCCGAAGAGAGGACGTTTCGCATCGATCACTATCTGGGCAAGGAGACTGTTCAAAACTTGCTCGCCTTGCGCTTCGGCAACGGATTGTTCGAGCCGCTGTGGAATGCCGGCGGCATAGATCAGGTTCAGATCACCGTTTCGGAGAGCATCGGTCTTGAAGGCCGCGTCGGATTTTACGACGAGGCGGGCGCGCTGCGGGACATGGTGCAAAACCATATGCTCCAGCTCCTCGCGCTTGTCGCGATGGAGCCGCCCGCGCATTTCGATGCCGCCTCGGTGCGCGACGAGAAGGTGAAAGTGTTGCGGTCGTTGCGGCCGATCGACCGGAACAATGTCGCGACCCACAGCGTCATCGGCCAATATGGATCCGGCGCCGTCTGCGGCGCACGGACACCGGGTTATGCGGAAGAGTTGAAGCGTCCTTCCGACACGGAGACCTTCGTCGCGCTGAAGGCCCATATCGACAATTGGAGGTGGAAGGGCGTTCCCTTCTATCTGCGAAGCGGCAAACGCATGCCGAGCCGTCATTCCGAAATCTTCATTCAGTTCAAGGCGGTTCCGCATTCGATCTTTGCCGAGCGCGAGGGACAGTTGCAGGCCAACAAGCTCGTCATCCGCTTGCAGCCGGAAGAAAGCATCCGGCTTCTGGTGATGGCAAAGGAACCGGGGCTCGACCGCGACGGCATTCGCCTGCGCGAAGTGCCGCTCGACCTCTCGCTGACGGAGGCTTTTGCCGGTTCGCGGCGGCGCATCGCCTATGAGCGCTTGCTTCTCGATCTCATCGAAGGCGACCCGACGCTCTTCGTGCGCCGCGACGAGGTGGAAGCGCAATGGGAATGGATCGACCGGATACGCGACGGCTGGACGAAAACGGACATGAAGCCGCGCCCCTATGCGGCAGGCACGTGGGGTCCTTCGGCGGCGATTGCATTGACGGAACGCGACGGAGTGAGTTGGCATGAGTGACATCGACTGGCGGATATGCGGCGGCTTGGAAGAAATGGCCGAAGCCGTCGCCGATGAAATAGAAGCCGTGATCCGCATGGCGCTGGATGGGCATGGAGAGGCGCTGATCGCCTTGCCCGGCGCGCGCTCGCCGATCCCTGTTTTCAGGCGTCTGGCGAAAGCCGATATCGCATGGGACAGGGTGACGATTGTACCGACCGACGACCGGCTGGTGCCGCTCGCCAACGCCTTGAGCAACGCCTCGGCGCTGATCGAACATTTCGAGCCTGTCGGCGCGCGCGTCGTGCCGTTGGTGGTGGATGAGGTGGCGGGCGAGGCTGGGGATTATCGCGGCGCGGGCCGGGACGCCGACGCGCGGCTCGCCGCTCTGCGCTGGCCGCCCGATCTCGTCTGGCTCGGCGTGGGCGTCGATGGGCATACGGCCTCGATATTTCCAGGCCCGGATTTGACGGCGGCGCTCGGCTGCGCGGACGAGCGGCGCGCCCTCGGCGTCATGCCCGATCCATTGCCGCCGGAAGCGCCGGTGGCGCGCGTCACGCTGAGCCTTGCGGCCATTCTGTCCGCGCGTTTTTTGATGCTGAGCTGCGCGGGCGGCATCAAGCGCGCCGTGGTGGAGCGCGCCATCGCGGAAGGCCCGGCGTCGGCCGCGCCGATCGGTCAGGTGCTGGCGCGGGCGAAGGCGGCGGTCGCGATCTACTGGAGCCCGGCATGACGCTTCAGCCCGTTATCACCGAAGTCACGAACCGGATCGTCGAACGCTCCCGCGCCACGCGGCGTGCCTATCTGGAACTGATCGCGCGCGAACGAAAAGCGGGTGTGATCCGGCCCATGCTTTCTTGCGGCAATCTCGCGCATGGCTTCGCGGCGGCGGGCGGGGACAAATCCGCGATACGAGGTGGCAAGGCGATGAATATCGGCATCGTCACCGCTTTTAACGACATGTTGTCGGCGCATCAGCCTTATGCGCGCTATCCAGAACAGATCAAGCTTCATGCGCGCGAGGTCGGAGCGACGGCGCAGGTCGCGGGCGGTGTGCCCGCCATGTGCGACGGCATCACGCAAGGCCAGCGCGGCATGGAACTGTCGCTCTTCAGTCGCGACACCATCGCGCTTTCGACCGCCATCGCCTTGTCGCACGGCATGTTCGAGGGCGTGGCGTTGCTCGGCATTTGCGACAAGATCGTGCCCGGTCTGCTGATCGGCGCGCTGCGCTTCGGCCATCTCCCCGCCATCTTCGTGCCGAGCGGCCCGATGTCTTCGGGACTGGCCAATAGGGAAAAGCAGCGTATCCGCCAGCTTCATGCCGAAGGCAAGGCGACGCGCGAGGAACTGCTTGCGGCGGAGGCGGCGAGCTATCACAGCGCAGGCACCTGCACCTTCTATGGCACAGCGAACAGCAATCAGATGATGATGGAGGTGATGGGCCTTCACATTCCGGGCGCGGCCTTCGTCAATCCGGGAACAAAACTGCGTCAGGCCTTGACGCGCGCCGCCATCCACCGGCTCGCTCGCAGTGGCTGGGACGGCGGGGATTATCGCCCGCTCGGTCTTTGCGTCGATGAAAAGGCGATCGTCAATGCCGCCATCGGCTTGCTCGCAACGGGCGGCTCGACCAATCACGCCATTCATTTGCCGGCGATCGCACGTGCGGCGGGCATCGTCATCGATTGGCAGGATCTGGACCGACTGTCGGGCGCGGTGCCGCTGTTGGCGCGCATTTATCCGAACGGTTCGGGCGACATAAACGATTTTGAAGCCGCGGGCGGCATGGCTTTCATCATTCGAGAGCTTCTGGATGCCGGTCTCCTGCATCCCGATATCATGACGGTCGCGGGACAGGATTTGGCCGACTACGCGCGCGCGCCGCTGCTCGACGGCGATGAGCTTGCGTCGCGAGCTGCGCCGGAGCGGAGCCTTGACGAGACCATGCTTCGTCCGGCTTGCACACCTTTCAGCCCCGATGGCGGGATGCGCCTCGTCGCCGGAAATCTCGGCAGGGCGATCTTCAAAACCAGCGCCGTCGATGCGGCGCGCTGGAGCATCGAAGCGCCGGCCAGGATTTTCACCGATCAGGATGACGTGATTGCCGCCTTCAAGGCAGGAGACCTCGACCGCGATGTCGTGGTCGTGCTGCGCTTTCAAGGTCCGCGCGCCAACGGCATGCCCGAGCTTCACAAGCTGACGCCGCCGCTCGGCGTGTTGCAAGACAAGGGCTTCAAGGTGGCGCTGGTGACGGATGGACGCATGTCCGGCGCCTCTGGAAAAGTGCCCGCGGCTATTCATGTCAGCCCCGAGGCGCTGGGCGGCGGGCCGCTGGCAAAGCTCCGCGACGGCGATCTTGTTCGTCTCTGCGCCGCGCGCGGCGAACTTGTCGCGTTGGTCGATGGCGGAGAATGGAAAAGCCGCACCGACGCCAACCCGCCGCCATCGGCGTCGGGCACGGGACGTGAACTCTTTGCCTTCATGCGCCACGGCTGCGACGGCGCCGAACAAGGGGCCTCGGCCATGTTGGCGGCGGCGGAGCTTTAGGCGAAATGATCGGGATAGCGCGATGAACATAGACGAAGTGATGACGCTTGCGCCGGTGATCCCCGTTCTGGTGATCGACGATGCGGCTCATGCAAGGCCCATTGCCGAAGCGCTGGTGGCGGGCGGCATCAGGGCGCTTGAAGTCACGTTGCGCACGGCGGCGGCGCTCGATGTGATTTCCGAAATGGCCCGCGTCGATGGAGCGGTCGTCGGCGCGGGCACGGTATTGAATGAGGCCGATCTCGAGGCGAGCCTTGCCGCCGGAGCGCGCTTCATCGTCAGCCCCGGTTGCACGGAGCCGCTGGCGCGCGCCGCTATCACGGCGGGAGTGCCCTTTCTGCCCGGCGTCGTCACGGCGAGCGACATCATGCGCGGCCTCGATCTCGGCTTCAGCCGTTTCAAATTCTTTCCGGCTGAAACGAGTGGCGGGGTCGCGGCGTTGAAGGCGCTCGCCGCGCCTTTCGCGGCCGCCCGCTTCTGCCCGACTGGCGGGATAGATGCCGTGACGGCGGCGCGGTGGCTCTCGCTCGATTCGGTTTCATGTGTGGGCGGAAGCTGGCTCGCGCCACGCGGCATTCCAGATCGTGCCGCCATTGAAGCGCGCGCGCATGAGGCCTCGAAATTAAGAAACTGGATTTGCTAGCCGTCCAGGCACAAGGCAATGTCAGGGCTGACGTCCGTAAAGCCCTCGCGCGTCGTTGTGGCAAGATAAGGCAGGACGCCGATGACAAATGGAGAGGTCGCATGAGCCGCTTTTTCGGACCGATTCGCCAGAATGGATATGTTGTGCGCGATATTCGTGCCGCCATGGACCACTGGATCAAGGTGATCGGCGTCGGTCCATGGTTTTATATCGAGCGCGTCCAGACGGACTATTTCCGGCATCGCGGCGAAGATTCGCCTGTCGAGATGAGCATCGCGCTGGCCAATTCCGGCGATCTTCAGATCGAACTGATCCAGCAAAGAAACGCCGCGCCGTCCATGTACAAGGAGTTCCTCGACTCAGGATGCGAAGGCCTGCAGCATCTGGCCTATTGGACGAGAGATTATCAGGCCCTCTACGACCGGGCGCTCTCTCTTGGTTACAAGGTGGGACATGAGGGCCGGATCGGTGGCGAGCAGGGTCGCTTTTCCTATTTCGACACCGGGTTTCACCCCGGCACTGTGGTCGAGCTTTCCGATATCAGCGGGAACAAGGGAAAATTCTTTGAACATATCAGGCGGGCCGCCGCTGACTGGGATGGCTCAGAGCCAATCCGCCCCATCAAGTGAGCATCGGCGATCTGACGAAATCCCATTCCGTCGCGGGACGGAATGGGAGCCGCAGCACAACATCGGACGCTTCTTTCAGATCGGCCTCGCGGTTGATGTTGAAAAATGCCTCGCTCGCCATCGGCCATTCCGCGCGCGCGACGTGGAAACCATTGAGCCAGAGCCGCATTTTTCGTGCGCCCGCGATCACATCGTCCTCAAGCCGGTCCGCGAGGTCCGTGGGCCAAAGGCCGATTGTGGGATGCGTGTCGAGACCTTGCGCGGCGATGGCGATGTCATGCCCCGCTTTCGCCAGGATCAGCTTTTCGATCAAGTCGGATGGGAGGAACGGCGTATCGCCGGGCACCGTCACGAGATGCGATGCGCCGAGCGCCTGCGCCCAGCGCATGCCCGTCAGCAACCCGGCGAGCGGACCGGGATGGCCGGGAATCGTGTCGGCGCGCACGGGACAGCCGAACCTCGAAAACAAATCCGTATCGCTGTTACTGTTGATCAGGATCGCCGATGCATGTGGCCGCACCGCGTCCAGTACATGATCGAGGATCGTTCTGCCACCGAGCGGTAGGAGACATTTATCGGCGACGCCCATGCGGCGCGACCGCCCGCCTGCAAGGATGACGGCGGGGACATCGACGCTCATGCCGCTTCGGCCATGACGCGGGAGAGGATGAACGCCATGATGTGCGTCGTGTCGCCAAGCTTCAGCCGGATGCGATCGGTTGCGATGTCGTCGTCGGTTGCGATGGCCGCGATGCTTTTGTCATCGGGCCAATAGGGCGGCTTGCCGGTTTCGCGCCGCCAGACTTCGATTTTCGGAATGGCTTCGTGGCGGAAGCCTTCGACGAGGACGAGATCGACCGGCGTCATGCGGGCGAGAAGCGCGGCGAGCGACAGCGTTTCGTCAGTTCGTTCCTCGCGCAGCAGCGCCCAGCGCCCGCCGGACGCGATCATCACTTCCTCGGCGCCTGCGACGCGATGTTGGAAACTGTCCTTGCCAGGTCTGTCGACGTCGAAACCGTGATGGGCATGCTTGACGGTCGAGACGCGCAAGCCATGCGCCCGTAGCTTCGGCAGCAGGGCCGTAATCAGCGTCGTCTTGCCGCTGCCGCTCGATCCGACAAAGCCGATCAGTCGCATCCCGTCCTCCAGGCAACAATGGCGCGCAGCAAGGGCTTCATGTGAAAGCTCGACGCGGGGCGGATCGCAGCGGTGACGCCATGCGCCGCCAGCGCCTTGTCCATGATCGGGCCGATGGAGGCGACAGGCGTGCGCGCAAGACCTTGCGCGAGCTTGCTCTCAAGTCCGAATTCGCGCGCCACGGCGGCGAGACGCTCGACCTGCGGCGTGCTGGTGAATGCGACCACGCCGATCTCGCCCGCCGCCATCGCGCGGATCGCATCGGCGACATGCGCCGCTTCTTCCCCCGACGCATAGCGATAGGGCGTGACGGCGAAGACTTCCGCGCCGCGCTCGCGCAAGGCGGCGACAAGCGGCAATCCGCCCTCTCCGGGATAAAGCTGCACGCCGATGCGCCGTCCGCGCAAATTTTCTTCCGCCAGAGCGTCGAGCACGCCCTTCGATGTCGGCTCGGGCGCGGAGAGATTTGGCGCGAGGCCCAGCTCGCGCAAGACGCGGGCGGGCTTTGGCCCGCGCGTGATGGTGCGCGTCTTTGTCAGCGCCGCGCGAAAGGCCGTTTCCAAATCGTCGCGCTCGCAAAGCGCCAGCAATTTGCGCAAGCCCTCGCCGGTCAGAAGAATGAGATCGTCGAAAGGCGCGCGCAGGAAAAGCGAAATCCAGTCATCCGCTTCCGCGCGGTCTTCAAGCTCGAGAATGCTCACCAGCGGACAACGCATCACGCTGCCGCCTTCGGCCTCCAGCATGGTGGCGAAAAGATCAAGCTCGCGGCTTTCGGGAACCAGTATTTTCAATCCGTCGAGTTTGCCGCTCATTTGACTGTCTCCAGAGCGTCTGCGCCCTGCTCCTGCAGAAGTTTCTTCAACTCGGGAATGCACGATCCGCAATTCGTTCCCGCTTTCAACGCCGCGCCGATTTCGGCGATGCTGGCAAGCTTCCCATTATGGATGGCATCCCTGATGCTGTCCGCATCGACGGAGAAACAGGAGCAAATGATTTTCTGCGAACGCGCTGAATTGACTGGCGAAAGAGCCGCGAGCAGCGACAGGCGCTCCATCGGCGTCATGGCCTGGCCGAGAAATGCTTGCACGGCGGCGCGTGACGGCAGCGCCGCGTCGTCCGGCGCGAGGAAGAGGCAGGCTTCGAGCCTGTCGCCCGCAAAACCGGCATAGCGGAAGGTGGATTTCTTCGGATCGGAATAGGAGGTGATCTCCGCGCCGCGCGGAATGCGCAAGAGCTGGCGCAATATGTCTTCGGAATGAATGACGCCGGACAGCGCGGCCCAGCCCGCCAGTTCAAAGGCGAAGCCGGATGCGAGCGGTGCCTTTGACCAATAGGCATTCTCGCCCAAGGCCGGAACGGCGCCATCGCGCCGGATGAGCAATCCGGCCCAATGCGTCTCGACCGCCGAGACCTCAACGGCGCTCGCCTTCAGGTCCGGCTGGCCGGAAACGGGATCGGTGCGATCGCTCACGAGTTTGCCGATGGCGCTCGCGGAGGAAAACTGATCGGTCCAGTGCATCGGCACGAAGACGTCGCCGGGCTTCTGGTCTTCCGTCACCACGACGCGCAGCACCGCCGCGCCATATTCGTTCTCGACACGCGCCAGCGTGTTGGGAGCGATGCTTCGGGCGTCCGCGTCGCGGGGGTGCATGGCAAGCAGCGGCGCGGCGGCATGCGTCATCAGATGCGGCACGCGGCCTGTGCGCGTCATGGTGTGCCACTGGTCGCGCAGACGGCCTGTGTTGAGGCGCAGGGCGGATATGCGCGGCGCGCCGCTTCCGCTGACCGGAACCATGCGCGCGCGACCATCGGGTGTCGGAAAGCCGCCTCGCGCGAAAAGCCGTGGACCGGCTTCCGCCGATCTGGATTTCGGCAACGGCCATCGCAAAGGCGGCAGCGCGTCATAGGTTTGATCGTCGATATCGCTCAGCGCTCCAATGTCGAAGATGCGCTTGCCGTCATTCTCGAAGGCCGAGAGTGCTGCATGTTCGCGGAAAATATCGGCGGGCGTCTGATAAGAGAAGGCATCGCTCCAGCCCATGCGGCGTGCGACTTCGGTGAACATCCACCAATCGGGCCGCGCCGCGCCCGGTGCGACGCGAAAGGCGCGCTGGCGCGAAATGCGGCGTTCCGAATTGGTGACGGTACCGTCTTTTTCCGCCCAGCCTGCTGCAGGCAGAACCACATGGGCCAGCGCACTTGTATCCGTCGGCCAGGTATCGGAGACGGCGACGAAGGGGCAGGCTTTCAGCGCCGCGCGCACATGATTGGCGCGCGGCATGCTGACGGCGGGATTGGTCGCGGCGATCCAGATGGCCTTGATCTCGCCCCGCGCCACGGCGTCGAACATATCGACCGCTTTGCGACCGGGCTGTGAGGCGGTGCCGGGCGCATTCCAGAAGCGGGCGACGCGCGCCACGTCTTTCGGCGCGAAAGCCATGTGGGCTGCAAGCTGATTGGCGAGGCCGCCGACCTCGCGCCCGCCCATCGCATTGGGCTGACCGGTCAAGGAGAACGGCCCCATGCCCGGTCGCCCGATGCGGCCTGTGGCGAGGTGGCAATTGATGATGGCGTTGACTTTATCGGTGCCGCTTGCCGATTGGTTGACGCCTTGCGAGTAGAGCGTCATCGCGCGTTCGGTCCGCGCGAAGATTTCATAAAAGCGCAGGAGATCGGTCGGCGGCACGCCTGTCGCCGCAGCCGTTATGTTGAGCGAAAGCGCCTCGGCGCGGGCGCTGCTGAGCGTTTCCGCGAAGCCAGTTACATGTTGCGCGACCCATGGTTCATCCAGCGCATGATCCGCAAGGTGAGCCAGCAGCCCGTTGAAAAGCGCGACGTCGCTGCCCGCCGCGATGGCAAGATGCAGATCGGCGGCTTCGCAGGTGGCGGTGCGGCGTGGATCGACGACGATGATTTTCGTGCCGCGCTTTTCCCGTGCCGCGATCAGGCGCTGGTAGAGCACCGGATGGCACCAGGCCATGTTGCTGCCGACCAGCACGACGAGATCGGTCTCCTCGAGGTCTTCATAGCAGCCGGGGACGACGTCCTCGCCGAAAGCGCGGATATGGCCCGCGACGGAGGAGGCCATGCAAAGGCGCGAATTGGTGTCGATATTGCCGGATCCGATGAAGCCCTTCATCAGCTTGTTGGCGACGTAATAATCCTCGGTCAGAAATTGCCCCGAGACATAGAAGGCGACGGAATTGGGCCCATGTTCGCGGATGGTGTCGGCAAAGCGCGCGGCGACGAGATCAAGCGCCTCGTTCCATGACGCTTCGCGCCCCTCGATGGAGGGCGCAAGCAGCCGGTCGGACAAGGACAGCGTATCTTTCAGCGCCGCGCCTTTGGAGCAAAGACGTCCGTAATTCGCCGGATGGGCCGCGTCGCCTTTCGGTACGCCGCCGCTCACGACGAGGCCGCAACCGACGCCGCAATAGGGGCAGGTGGTGCGGACGTCGCTCACGCGGTCTCCCGGATCGGCAATCCGACATAGAGCTCACCCGCCTCGATCCGCACGGGCAGGGATCGCGCACGGCCTTCGTCAGGCGAGGCCGCCTCGCCGCTCCTGAGATCGATGACCCAATTGTGGAGCGGGCAGGTGACGGTCTCGCCCGCGACGATACCTTCGGACAGAGGCCCGGCGCGATGCGGGCATTCATCGATCAATGCAAAGAACGTATCCGCGCCGGTTCGGAAGACGGCGATGGGAGATCCCTCGTGGCCGAAGCAAAGCCGCCGCGCGCCGCGCAGCGGAATTTCCGCGATGAGGCCGATTTTCTTCCAGGTGAAATCGCCCATGATTAAACCATCTCCGGCAAGCGTGCGAATTCATGTGCGTCCGATCCCCCGGCGCGCTCGGCCCAGGGGTCGGCTTGCGCGAAACGCTGCGAATAAAGGAACCGCGCGCAAAGGGCGCGGCGGCCTTCATCGTCGGAGACGAGACGTTTCTTCACATGGTCGATGCCGACACGGGCGATCCAGGGAGCCGTGCGCTCAAAATAATGCGCCTCCTCGCGATAGAGTTGCATGAAGGCGCCTGCATATTCCATGACGTCTTCCTCTGTCGCGGCGCGCGTCAGGGGATCGGTGACGCGCACATCGATGCCACCATTGCCGCCGACAAGAATGTCGTAGCCAGCCTCGACGCAGACGACGCCCATATCCTTGATCGTCGCTTCGGCGCAATTGCGCGGACAGCCAGAGACCGCGAACTTGACCTTGTGCGGTGTCCACGATCCCCAGCACATTTTCTCGAGCTTGATGCCGAGGCCCGTCGAATCCTGCGTGCCGAAGCGGCACCATTCGCTGCCGACGCAGGTTTTCACGGTGCGCAATCCCTTGGCATAGGCATGGCCGGAGACGAGACCCGCCTTGCCAAGATCGGCCCAGACGGCGGGCAGGTCTTCCTTCTTCACGCCCAGAAGATCGATGCGCTGCCCGCCCGTCACTTTCACCGAAGGGATCGAGAATTTTTCGGCGACGGACGCGATGGCGTGCAATTCGGCGGGCGTCGTGACGCCGCCCCACATGCGCGGCACGACCGAATAGGTGCCGTCCTTCTGGATATTGGCATGGACGCGCTCATTGACGAAACGCGAGCGGGAATCGTCGGCATATTCGCCGGGCCATGCGCAGAGAAGATAATAGTTCAGCGCCGGACGGCACTTGTGGCAACCCTCAAGCTTCGTCCAGCCGAAAGCGGCGCGCACCGCATCCATCGTCTTGAGGTTGCGGGCGAGGATCGCCTGGCGCACCTCGTCATGCCCTGCCCTGGTGCAATCGCAGATGGCGGGCAGCCTCTTTTCCGCCGTAACACCCGTCGCATGGGCGAGCAGGGATTCCACCAATCCCGTGCATTGACCGCAGGAAGCCGACGCTTTGGTATGGGCGCGGACTTCGGAAAGCGTGGCGAGGCCCTTCTCCTTGATCGCGCAGACGATGCTGCCTTTGGAGATGCCGTTGCAGCCGCAAATCTGCGTATCGTCCGGCATGGCGGCGATGTCTGGTTCCGTGCTGCCGGAACCTGCCTCGGCAAAGGCGCGGCCAAAGACCAGCCGGTCGCGCAAGTCCGTCAAGTCGGTCTTGTCGCGCATCAACTGCAAATACCATTGCCCGTCGCCGACATTGCCGTAGAGCACCGCGCCGACAAGCTTGCCGTCGCGCAGAACGACTTTCTTGTACATGCCGCGATTGTCGTCGCGCAAAGTGATCTCGTCGTCGGCTTCGTCGGCGGCGGTGAGCGCACCGGCGGAGAAGACATCAACGCCCGTGATCTTGAGCATGGTGGAGAGCGCTTGGGCCGCAAAGAGCGCGGTGGCATCGCCCGCCATGCGCGCGGCGCAGACCTTCGCCTGATCCCAAATGGGTGCGACGAGGCCGAAGACGGAACCGCGATGCTCGACACATTCGCCGACGGAGAAAATGTCCGGGTCGCTCGTGCGCATGTCGTCCGTCACCACGATGCCGCGATTGACCTCGAGGCCGCAGGCTTTGGCCAGGTCGATATTCGGACGGATGCCGATGGCGAGAACCACGAGGTCGGCGGGAATGAAACGTCCGTCGGCAAGCTGCACGCCTTCGACGCGTTCGATGCCGGTGATTTCTTCCGTTTGGCCTTCGGTGAAAAAGGCGATGCCGCGCCGGTCGAGATCGCGCTGCAAGAGCTGGGCGGCGGGTGCGTCGAGCTGGCGTTCCATCAGGGTCGGCATCAGATGGACGAGCGCCACCGACATGCCGCGCTGCTTCAATCCCCATGCCGCTTCGAGACCGAGCAATCCGCCGCCGATGACAACGGCGCGTTTCTGTGTTCGCGCTGCATCGAGCATCTTGTCGACATCGGCTATGTCGCGGAAGGCGCAGACGCCGGGCAGGCCAAGGCCCGGAATGGGTGGGGCCAGCGGACGCGAGCCCGTGGCGATGAGGAGCTTGTCGTAATGGACGGAAACGCCATTGACCGAGGTGACGATCCGCGCCTCGCGGTCGATCGCCGCCACCGCATCGCCCGTCACCAGCTCGATGCCGTTTTCGGTATACCAGTCGCGGGTATTGATGACGATGTCGTCCATCGTCTTGTCGCCCGCCAACACCGAGGACAGCATGATGCGGTTGTAATTCACATGCGGTTCGGCGCCGAAGACGGTGATGCGGTATTGCGCCGCGCCGCCGAGTTTCAGTAATTCCTCCACCGTCCTCATCCCGGCCATGCCGTTGCCGATGACGACCAGATGTTCGCGCGTCTCCGCGATCATGTTCATGGCATTCTCCTCAAATACGCGCGGTGGCGAGATCGCTCGAAACATCCCTGCGCCAGCGAATGCGGACGCGGGAAATGCCGATGAAGGCGGCGAAGGCCAATATTGCGAAGACGATGAAGCCTGCGGTGTAGTCGCCGGTGAATTGCTTTACATAGCCAAGGCTGGCGGCGAGATAGAAGCCGCCGACGCCACCTGTCATGCCGACAAGCCCGGTCATCAGCGCGACGTCGCCGCCGAAGCGTTGCGGGACGAGTTGAAACACCGCGCCATTGCCCATGCCCAACGTCGCCATGGCGATAACGAAGAGAGAGAACGTTACCGGCGCGGAGAACCGGCCGGGGCTGACGAGAAGCAACAGCACGGCAACGAGCGCATAGATGAAAGTGAGCGCCTTGGTGCCGCCGATGCGATCGGCCAGCGCCCCGCCCAGAGGCCGGGCGAAAGAACCGGCAAAGACGCATGCGGCGGTGAAATATCCAGCTTTGACGGCGGAGAGACCGAACTGATCGTGGAAATAGATCGGCAGGAAGGAAGAGAGCCCGACAAAGCCACCGAAGCTGACGCTGTAGAAAAACATCAACCACCAGGCATCGCCCGCCTTCAAAATGGTCTTGTAGTCGGCGAGCGTCTTGCGCGGCGGCAGAACGGGGCTGTTCCTGGCGGCGAACGCGAAAAGAATGAAGACCGCGATCAGTGGCAATGCGGCAAGGCCGAGTACATTCTGCCAGCCGAACGTCACCGCCAGCGACGGAACGAAAAGCGCCGCCAGCACCGTGCCCGAATTGCCCGCACCCGCGAGCCCGAGCGCCATGCCCTGATGTTCCGGGGGATACCAGTAGGAGACCATGGGCAAGGCGATGGCGAAGGACGCGCCTGCAATGCCGAGCACCGCGCCGAGCAACAACACCTGCTCGAAGCTGTGAATGCCGATGAGCCATGCGGCGCCAAGCCCGAGAATGACTGCGGATTGCATGATGAGGCCGGTAAGCCGTGGCTTCAATTGGCCGACGAGAATGCCGTTGACGATGCGCAGCAGCGCGCCTATCAGCACGGGCATTGCGACGATGAGCCCCTTCTGCCCCGCGCTCAGATCGAGATCATGCGCGATGAGGACAGCCATCGGTCCCAACAGAACCCAGACCATGAAGCTCAGATCGAAATAGAGAAAGCAGGAAACAAGCGTGGGCAAATGCCCGGCCTTGAGGAATGCTGGCTTCATCGGATACGGCTCGCTGCACTCAGCGCGAAAGGCGCTGCCGGATGTCTTCCGGGTGCGAACCGCCATTGGCCCGCTACTCTACGACGGGCGGTGACGCCCGAGTTCTGAAGAAGGCCCGCCGTTAGACGCTCTTCACCCGGCGCTGCATGGCCGGCAACTCGCCCTCGCAAGGGTCGGGCCAAGTTCTTCTTTCGGAAAGATGGACGGAATTCCGCGTGTCATTCGACCAATCGCGATCTGCAAAGCTGTTGAAATGCACAAAGCTCGTGCAGCTTCGGCTAACGATTGTGCAACACGTCAGAGATCTTCGCGTGAGCCGGGCTCAAAAATCGCGCCGTCGCAGAAGAGGTCCGGCCCCATGTCGATCGGGCCGCGCATCGTCGCGAGCTGCCATTCGCTTGCATGAGCGCCCTCGCTCTTTACATCCATGAGCGGCGCGGGCAGGTCGAGCGAGGTGGCGGCGCTGCGATAGAGATCGGGGCGATAGACGTTCATCGCCAGCACGCGCGTATCGATGGCGGGATCGAGCAGGCCCCAGCGTTTCATCTCCTGCAAGAACCACAAGGCATGGGAACGCCACGGGAAAGTCGCGGCGTTTCGGTAGAAGCTCGATACGCCAGCTCGAGCCGCCGCGCCGCCGGGCAGCGACGAAAGAATCGCATGGGCGTCCACATTCAGGTATTTCCGCCGCGATAGAAGCGCGCCCGTATAGGACGCGTTCTCCGGCGCATCGCAGAAACGCGCCGCACGCAGCAGCGCCCGCAAGGCGCCCTGAAGCGCTTCAGGATGGTCTTCCGCCCAGTTGGAGCGGACGGCGAATGCCTTTTCGGGCGCGTTCTGCCAGATGTCTTTCGATGCAGCGATGGCCGCGCCGACACCCGCGCGCTCCGCCACGTCGCCCCAGGGCGCCCCCGCGCAGAAGCCCGCGATCTGGCCGGCGCTCAAGGCTTCCACGGCTTGCGCGGGCGGCACGACAGTGAGCTTCACTTCGGTTTGAAGATCGATGCCGCCCGCCGCCAGCCAATAGCGCAGCAACAGATTATGCGTTGAATAGGCGTGGACAATGCCGAGCGTCAGTGGCTCCGCCTTATCCGCGCGCAGCACCGTCGCCAACGCCTGCGGCATGATGCTGCCTTCGCGCGCCGCCGCGGCGCGCACTTTGGCTGCAAGATCGGCTTTCAGCGTCACCATATTTCCGCTAAGGCTCAGTATATGCGGAATGACGAGTGGCTGCGCCATACCGCGCAGCCCGAGCGTTATGGCGAAGGCGAGCGGCGGCACAATGACGGCTGCGTCGAGAAAGCCGAACGCAAGTTTGTCGGCAATATTCGCCCATGAAGGCTCGACGGAGAGCTCGACGTCGAGCCCCTCTTCGGCAAAAAAGCCGAATTCATGCGCCGTGATGACGGGCGCTGCGTCGGTGAGCCGGAGAAGTCCGATGCGCAATCCGGTCCCACTCATGGCTCGTCCTTTCGCTTCATGCCGGATTCCTCCCGCTCCACAAATTCGGCGACGACTTGCGCCAGCTTGCGGTTCTCGTTCATCGCCCTGCGCTGAAGCCAGCGATAGGCCTCCGGCTCCGTCATCTTGCGCTCGCGCATCAGGATCGCCTTGGCGCGCTCGATCAGGCGGCGCTCGTCGAGCAGCGCCCTGGCGGCGGCCAGCTCGTTTTCGACGCGGTGGTAGCGGCGGAAAAGCGCGATGGCGGAAGCAAGGATCGGCTTTACATCCTCTAGCGCCACGCCGGACAGATTGTAGGAGCAGACCCCCGCTGCAATAGCCTCTTCCGCAAAGACGGGGTCGTCACCGCCTGCGAACATGACAACGGGCTGAGCGTCCGATACGACGCGTATGTCTTCGAGCGCGTCGCGGTCGGGCAGCGCCATGTCGATGATGATGAGATCGGGGCGGATGCGCTCCACGGCGGCGGCGATGCCCGGCCCTTCAGGGACACGCAGAACCTCGGCGAAGCCGGACGCCGACAGTTTTGCTTCCAGCGCTTGCGCACGTTCGGCGTCGGTGTCGATCAATACTATTCGGAGAGGCATGGGACGCTATATTTTACGCAAACGAGCGTCTTGGCAATGCGGCCTCGCCGCCGCTACCCAAAGAGGGCTTCGTCACTGTTTCCCGGCGATGCCGGTTAGAAATATTTCGATATATTGCTCGGTAATTTCTGAAAGGCTTGATGATCCTTTTTCATCGAACCAGCGGCCGAGGCCGTTGAATGCGTCGAACATGGCGATGGCGACGATCCTGTCGTCGCATGGCCGGATCGAACCATCCTCGATGCCGTCCCGGATCATCTCGCGAACCGCGAGGTTGAGGGCGCGGCGGCCCGATACATTCGCCTTGCGGGATCGCGTGATGAGATCGCGTGGTTCCGTCAGCACGAGGCAACGGCCAAAATCTTCGCAGATGATTGCCGTATAGAGCCGGAAGAAGCGGCTCAACCGGCCAAGACCGGAAAGCTCCGTCTCGTCCGACTTGCCGAGAGCGCCGTCCAGCGCTTCCAGCGCCATTTGTCCGCAGGCGAAGAGCAGCTCATCCTTGCTCTTGGCGTAATAATAAAGTGCCGGCTTCGTCACGCCGAGTTCGGCTGCGACATCGTCGAGCGTGGCGATGTGAAAACCCATGCGATTGAAGGTGCGTGCTGCGGCGCCGAGCACTTCCTGGCGGCGCTGATCGTATTTGGCGCTCGTCTGCTGCTTTGGGTTCGGTTTGCCTGCCATTCGTCCGCTCTGTCTTTTCCCCGATACGCGCCGTCACCTGCAGGGGTCCTCATAGCGTGAACCGTTGGCCTGCGAAAGATGTTGACTCCTCCCATAAGCCTGCGTTCTATTCTACTTACCAGACAGTAGAAAAATAAGCCAGACCAAAGAGGACAAAGCCGGTGAGCGAAACCCTGTCGCCCTGGATGACGGAAGAGTTGAGCATTTTGCGCGAGCAGGTGCGGCGCTTTCTCGAGCGCGAACTCGTGCCGCATCGCGAACGCTGGGAGAAAGAGGGCGTCGTCGATCGCGCAACATGGAAGAAGGCCGGCGCGGCGGGTCTCCTTTGCGCCAGCATTCCCGAAGCCTATGGCGGCGGCGGCGGAACGCGCGCGCATGACGTCGTGATCTCCGAAGAAATAGGTCGCCTCGGTCTCGGCGGCGGCTTCGGCGCGGGTAACGGCGTCCATTCAAATATCGTCGCGCATTATCTGCTCGCCTACGGCACCGAGGAGCAGAAGCAGCGCTGGCTGCCCGGCATGGCGTCGGGCGATCTCATCGGTGCAATTGCGATGACGGAGCCGGGTACGGGGTCCGACCTGCAATCGGTTCGGACGACGGCCAAACGGGATGGCGCGGACTACATCGTCAACGGCCAGAAGACCTTCATCACCAACGGACAGAACGCCAACCTTGTTTTCGTCGTGGCGAAAACGGATATGGCGGCCGCGGCCAAGGGCGTGTCGATCGTGGTTGTTGAAACCGCGAAATCCGCTGGGTTTCGCCGCGGGCGCAATCTCGAAAAGATCGGCATGCATGCGCAAGATACGTCGGAGCTCTTTTTCGATGACGTGCGCGCGCCGGTGGAAAATCTCCTGGGCGGCGTCGAGGGGCAGGGCTTCAAGCAGTTGATGGTTCAGCTTGCCTGGGAGCGACTGTCTTGCGCATTCGGCGCGGTCGTCGCCATGGAACGCGCCGTCGAGTTCACCGTCGACTATGTGAAGGAGCGCAAAGCCTTCGGTCAGCCGATCATGGGATTTCAGAATACCCAGTTCAAACTTGCGGAAGCGAAGACGCAGGCCGTCATTGCCCGCACTTTCGTCGATGAACTGATGGTGCGGCTTCTCGCCGGTTCGCTCGATCCCGTGACGGCGGCGATGGCGAAATGGTGGACGACCGATGCGCAATGCAAGGTCATCGACGAATGCCTGCAGTTCTTCGGCGGTTACGGCTACATGACCGAATATCCGATTGCCCGCATGTATGCGGACGCCCGCGTGCAGAAGATTTATGCGGGTACGAACGAAGTGATGAAAATGCTGATCGCCCGTACGCTCTAGAGAGCGTCGAAACGGCAAACGAAGGAGACGAGATCATGACGAATGAAGTGAGAGTGGCAGGCGTGGGGATGATCCCCTTCACGAAGCCCGGCGCGAGCGAAACCTATAACATCATGGGCGAGAAGGCGGCGGCGGCGGCCTTCAAGGATGCCGGCCTCCCCTATGACGCGGTCGAGCAGGTCTATGTCGGCTATGTCTATGGCGACTCGACGGCGGGACAGGCGGCGGTCTATCGCCTCGGTCTTTCGGGCGTGCCGATCATCAACGTCAACAATAACTGCTCCACCGGCTCGTCGGCGCTGTTTCTCGCGCGCCAGGCGGTTGAGAGCGGCATGGTCGAATGCGCATTGGCGCTCGGCTTTGAAGAGATGCGGCCCGGCGCGCTCGGCGCGATGTTCACAGACCGCCCGAACCCGATGGAACGCCAGAGCCACGAAATGATCGAGCTTCAGGGCATCGACAAGCAGGCGCCCTTCGCCGCACAATTCTTCGGCGGCGCGGGCCGTGAATATATGGACAAATTCGGGACGCGCCGCGAGACCTTCGCGAAGATCGCCTCGAAGGCGCGCGTCCATGCGCAGCATAATCCCTATGCGATTTTCAAGGATCAGCTCAGCGTCGAGGAAGTGTTGGGCTCGCCGCAGATTTACGGTCCGCTGACGCGCTTCCAGTGCTGCCCTCCGACTTGCGGCGCGGCGGCGGCCATCGTCTGCACGCCGGAATTTGCCAAAAAGCACGGCGTCAAAGCAGAAGTCGTCATCAAGGCGCAAGTCATGACGACGGACGGCCCGAGCACCTTCGACGAGCATTCGATGATCAAGCTCATCGGTTACGACATGGCCAAGGACGCGGCGCGTCGCGTTTACGAAAAGGCGGGCGTCGGCCCCAAGGATGTGCAGGTCGTCGAACTGCATGACTGCTTCACCGCAAACGAGTTGCTGACCTATGAAGCGCTCGGTCTGACACCGGAAGGCACCGCCGAAAAATTCATCTGGGACGGCGACAACACCTATGGTGGCAAATACGTCACCAATCCATCGGGCGGCTTGCTGTCGAAAGGCCATCCGCTTGGCGCGACGGGTCTTGCGCAATGCGCCGAACTCGTCTGGCAGCTGCGCGGACAGGCGGAGAAGCGGCAGGTTGACGGCGTCACCCATGCGCTTCAGCACAATCTCGGCCTTGGCGGCGCTTGCGTCGTGACGCTTTACGGAAGGGCGTGATCGATGCTCGATAAATCTTTCATCGGGCTCGAGACGAAGCCGCGCTCCGTCGACGTTGAAAAGGGTCAGCTCAAGTTTTTCGCCCAGGCGACGGGCGAGACGAACCCCATCTACTTCGATGAGAAGGCGGCGAAAGCCGCCGGTCATCCCGCGATCCCGGCCCCGCCGACTTTTCTCTTCTGTCTCGGCACCATGGCGCCGGGTGACGAAAATGTGATGGGAAAGCTCGGTGTCGATATCGGTCGCGTACTTCACGGCGAACAGCAGTTCACCTACGGCAAGGCGATCTATGCCGGGGACACGATCACGATGAAAACCAAGATTTCCGACATTTACGACAAGAAGGGTGGAGCGCTCGATTTCATCGTGCAGGACACCGAAGCGGTGAACCAGAAGGGCGAGAGCGTCGGCGTTGCCCGCACCGTCATCGTCGTGCGGAACGGGTGAGGAAAAAGCCATGACACTGACTTACGACAAAGTGAATGTGGGCGATGAGCTGCCCGAACATGTGAGCGCGGCAATTTCGCGTCATACGCTGGCGCTTTATTGCGGCGCGTCTGGCGATCACAATCCGATGCATGTCGATATCGACTTCGCCAAAAAATTCGGCATGCCGGACGTTTTCGCGCACGGCATGCTGTCGATGGCCTTCCTCGCCCAGTTGCTGACGAAATGGGTGCCGCAGGAACGTGTTCGCCATTGGGCGGTGCGCTTCACGTCGATCACGCCGGTGCATGCCAAGGTCATCTGCACGGGAAAAGTGACCGAGAAATTTGAGGAGAATGGCGAGAAGCGCCTTCGCCTCGAGATCAGCGCTAAAACGGATGCCGGGCTGCAGACGCTCGCCGGCGACGCCGTCATCACGCTGCCTTAAAATCAGGAAAGAAAATATGTCCAAGTTACAGGGAAAAGTTGCTCTCATTTCGGGCTCAGGCCGCGGCATCGGCCGGGCGCTGGCGTTGAAGCTCGCCTCGGAAGGCGCACGCGTCGTCGTCAACGATCTTGACGAAGCGCCCGCCGCCGAAGTCGTCGAAACAATCAGGAAGGCCGGCGGCGAAGCCGTCGCCTGCGTCGGCAGCGTGACGGCGGACGGCTTCGCCGACAAGTTCGTCGGCATGGCGATGGACAAATTCGGCGGCCTCGACATCATCGTCAACAATGCCGGCTATACGTGGGACAGCGTTATCCAGAAGATGAGCGACGAGCAGTTCCAGACCATGCTCGACGTGCATCTCGTCGCGCCCTTCCGCATTCTGCGCGCCGCCGCCGAACCGATCCGCGTGCTCTCAAAGAAAGAGGCGCAGGAGGGCAAGGAAGTCTTTCGCAAGGTCGTGAACATTTCGTCGATGGCCGGCACCAACGGCAATGCCGGTCAGGCGAATTACTCTTCGGCAAAGGCGGCGCTTGTCGGCCTGACCAAAACGCTGTCGAAGGAATGGGGCCGCTATAAGGTCAACGTCAATTGTGTCGCTTATGGCTTCATCGAGACGCGGCTGACGCAAGCGATGGAGCAGGAAGACACGAAGGTGACGATCGAGGGGCGCGAGTTGCAGGTCGGCGTGCCGGGCGCGACGCGCAAAATGCTGCCGGCGATGGTGCCGCTCGGTCGCGCCGGAACGCCCGAAGAAGCGGCGGGCGCGGTCTATCTCTTCTGCATCCCCGAGAGCAATTATGTGAGCGGGCAGGTTCTGCTCGTCGGCGGCGGGATCAATATGTAATCGGTTTCTCTGGGGAGGGAATTTCATGTATCTGACACAAGGTCTGCACCGGTCATCGCAAGTCAATCCAGACGGCATTGCAACGATCTTCGGCTCCCGGCGGCGAAGCTGGGCCGAAGTGAAAGACCGGGTGGCGCGCCTTGCGTCAGCTCTCCTCGCGCTCGGTCTTGAGCGCGGCGATCGGGTTGCCGTCATTGCGATGAACAGCGACTATTATCTCGAAACCTATTACGCGGTCGCCTGGGCAGGCGGCGTCATCGTGCCCGGCAATGTGCGCTGGGCCGCGCCTGAACATATCCATGCCATGCAGGATAGCGGCGCGTGCTTTCTGCTGGTTGATAAAACATTTGCGGGGCTGATCGCGCCGATTGCCGCGGCTTGCGATCTGCGCGCCACCGTGTTCCTCGACGATGGCGAACCGCCGGAGGGCGCGATCAGCGCGCCTTCGCTCATTGTCAATACCCAGCCGGTCGAAGACGCTTGCGGGGAAGGCGATGAACTCGTCGGGCTCTTCTATACGGGCGGCACGACAGGCCGTTCCAAGGGCGTGATGCTGACGCATGGTAGCCTGATTTCGAATTTCCTTTGTTCGAACGCGATGGTGCCTTATCGCGACAATCCGATTTTTTTGCATTCCCCGCCCATGTTTCATCTGGCCGATGCGGCGGCAATTGTCGGCGTCACCATGGTTGGCGGCACGCATGTCATCGTCCCGTTCTTCAGCCCGGAAAACGTCGTCAAGGCGATTGAAGCTGAGCGCGTGACGGCGCTGGTTCTTGTGCCGACCATGTTCGGCATGTTGCGCGAATATCTGACCGATCATTCCGCCGACCTCACATCGGTCTTGCAGATAAAATATGGCGCGTCGCCCATCTCGGAAACCTTGCTGCGCGACGCCATGGAGATGTTCCCGAACGCGCAGTTCATGCAGGCCTATGGCCAGACTGAGCTTTCGCCCGTCGCCACGATTCTCGAACCGAAATTTCACAAGCCCGCGCCAGGTGGAAAAACCTATCTCCGCTCGGCTGGCCGCGCGATCTTCGGCGTCGAAGTGAAGATCGTCGATGAAGCGATGGCGGAGTGCGAGCGGGGCGTCGTCGGTGAAATCGCGGTGCGCAGTTCCGGCGCGATGCTTGGCTACTGGAATCAGCCCGATCTCACCCGTCAGACGATTATCGGTGGCTGGCTGCGCACAGGCGACGCCGGTTACATGGACGAGGAAGGTTTCGTCTATCTCGTCGACCGCGTGAAGGACATGATCGTCTCGGGTGGCGAAAATGTTTTCTCGGCAGAGGTCGAGAACGCCCTTGCGGCGCATGCCGCGGTTGCCGAATGCGCCGTTATCGGCGTACCCGATGACAAATGGGGCGAGCGGGTTCACGCAATCGTCCGCTTGAAAGACGGCGCTGCTGCGACAGCGGACGATCTCATCGCGCACTGTAAGACGCTCATCGCCGGCTACAAATGCCCACGCACGGCGGAAATCCGCAAAGAGCCGCTGCCGCTCTCAGGCGCTGGAAAAATCCTCAAGGCGGATTTGCGCAAGCCTTACTGGGAAGGGCAGACGCGCCGCATCGGCTGAGCGCCGTATTTGTCACAGGAAAATCGAGGTCGGACATTTCGAGTTGTGTCAGTGTGAGCTCCAGGGCGGCGCTCTGGAGCGACACATATGCGACATTATCGAAAGAAGGATTTCCCCGTCTGGGAGGTCCGGCGCTTTCTCGAGCCCGGCCCGATCGTCCTCGTCAGCTCCGCCTGGAAGGGCAAGACGAACATCATGACCATGGGCTGGCACATGATCATGGAGTTCGAGCCTTCACGCATCGGATGCTTCATCACCAGCGCCAATCACAGCTATGAGATGATCCGGCGCAGCAAGGAATGCGTCCTCAATATCCCGACTTTCGATCTCGCGGACAAGGTCGTCGGCGTCGGGAATTCATCGGGCGCGGATATCAACAAATTCGAAGAGTTCGACCTGACCGCAACGTCCGCCGAAAAAGTGAAAGCGCCGCTGATTGCCGATTGCTATGCAAATTTCGAATGCAAGGTGACGGATACGAGCTTGCTCAAGAAATACAGCCTGTTTGTGCTGGAGGTGGTGAAGGCTCACGTTCCATCTTCTCCGAAATATCCAGAAACCATGCATTATCGAGGCGACGGCGTCTTCATGGTGTCCGGTCGCAACGTCAGCCTTCGCAGAAAATTCAGACCCGAGAAATTGTGAGCGCACCGTTTATGGGAACGGACGGGCGATCTCTTCGTTGTTTCTGATCAGCGACGAAATGGAGAGAGCTCAATGACGGATTCCAAACGGGAAGACAGCGGGGCAAAGCCGCAAAACGCCACGACCGGCGGCGAGAAGGACAAGACGGCGAAGGTTGCGGAGAAACCTCGAGAAAAGGGACAGGCGCTGGAAAAGGGTCGCCCAAAAGACACTGGCCGCATGGGTGCCTAGATCGCGGTCCAGCTTCGATCCCGATGAGTGCTCGTGATGACATTGTTGCAATCTTGCGCGACACTGAGCCATCCAAATAAAAACAAAGAAAGCGCTCAGCAGGGAACGACAATGCTCAATAAGCTCGATGATTTTCCGATCCACCAGACGCCGGAGCCGCTCGCCTATCCCGTCACCAGCGACCGCAATGTTTACGATCGCACCTGGTTCAACGGCTATGCCCGCGACGGCTCTTATTATTTCGGCATCGGAATGGCCATCTATCCCCATCGCGGGATTCTCGATTGCGCCTTCAGCGTCGTGCAACCTGATGGACGCCAGCATTGCTTTTACGGATCGCGCCGAGCGCCGACCGAGCGCACGGAAATGAACGTCGGCCCCTTCCGCATGGAAATTATCGAGCCCATGCGCCGCACCCGGGTCATCCTCGACGACAATGGCAGCGGCATTTCCTGTGACCTGACATTTTCGGCGCGCACCGCGTCGATCAAGGAAGCGCGCCAGACTTTGTGGTCGGGCGCGCGCCGGACCATGGATGCGACGCGCTTCGATCAATTCGGCCGCTGGAACGGCGTCATCCGCCACCCCGATGGCGAAATCATCGTGAATGACGAACTTTGCCTCGGCACGAAAGACCGTTCCTGGGGCGTGCGCCGCGTCGGCGAGCAGGATAGCGGTGGCGCACCCGTGGCGCCGCAGGGCATCTTTTTTCTCTGGGCTCCGCTCGTCTGGGACGATCATATTTCCCACGCGATCTTCTTCGATGGCCAGCAGGGCGAGGCTTTGGTGCGCGAAGGCATCGTTGCGCCGCTCTATGCGAGCGAGGATAAAGTGCCCGGCGTCGAAGATGGACAGGACAAGCGCATGGCGACCGCGCGGCATCGCGTGGATTATGTGCCGGGCACGCGACTGGCGAAATCGGCGGAGATCGATCTGGTCGATCACGATGGAAATACGCGCACCATCTCGCTGGAACCCATTCTTAAATTCCAGATGAAGGGGTTGGGCTATTCGCATCCCGAATGGGGGCAGGGCATGTGGAAAGGCGAGTTGGCGGTCGGCGGTGAATCTTTTGATCCACGGCAGCTGGATATGTTGGCGCCGGAAAATATCCATGTGCAGCAGGTTGTTCGCGCGAGCGACGGCAAGAGAACGGGCATCGGCGTTCTGGAGCAAGCCTGCATCGGCCCTTACGCCCCGTCCGGGTTCAAGGATTTCTTCGACGGCGCGAAGGGCTAGAGGCGCTCATGTCCAGCGCACCCATCCGGCGCGTCAAGGCGGGCGCGCTGGACGTCGCCTATGAAGAGTACGGCTCGCCTGACGGCGAGCCGGTCTTGCTGATGCACGGCTTTCCCTATGATCCACGCTGCTTTGATCGCATGGCGTCTCTGTTGGCGGCGGAAGGCTACCGAACTGTCGTTCCCTATTTGCGGGGATACGGTCCGACGCGCTTCCTGTCCGCCGGGACAATGCGCTCGGGGCAGCAAGCGGCGCTGGCGCGGGATCTGATCGACCTTCTGGATGCGCTCGCAATTCCGCGCGCCGCTCTGATGGGTTTCGATTGGGGAGGCCGCGCGGCCTGCATTGCCGCCGCGCTCTGGCCCGAGCGGGTCCGCTGTCTGGTTTCCGCCGGCGGCTACAACATTCAGAACATCGCGCAACTCGCCGGAACACTGCCTGCGGAAGTCGAGTACCGGCTCTGGTATCAAACCTATTTCAATACCGAACGCGGTCGCGTTGGTCTCGAAGTCAATCGCGCAGAGTTTTGCAAGCAACTCTGGCGGCTCTGGTCTCCGTCATGGAAGTTCGATGACAAGACCTATGCGCGGAGCGCGCAGTCCTTCGACAATCCTGATTTTGTCGATGTCGTCATTCATTCCTATCGCCACCGCTGCGCCAATGCGCCGGGAGACCCGTCATTGGAAGGCATTGAACGCGCGCTGGCCGAACAACCTTCGATCAAGGTCCCAAGCATCTCCCTGTTCGGAGCTGATGATGGCGTGGCGCCGCCATCCGCCAAGGACAAAGACGTATCCCGTTTCACCGGCGCTTATGAGCGTCGAATTCTTCCAGGCGTCGGACATAACGTCCCGCAGGAAGCGCCGGAGGCCGCCGTCTCAGCGCTGCTGGAATTGATGCGCGCCAATTAGCTAGCGCGAAATTTCCGAGGCCGCCGATGTGAGACGCCGCGCGGCTTCGCGATGTTTCAGGCGGCGAGCGAGTTTTGCCATCACAGCGTCGTCGGCGACAAACGCACACAGGCTGTAGGCGTCGTCCTCGGCAATGAAGGTGGTAATGGGCAAATCGAAAAGCCGATTGCGCTTTTGATCGACCTCCTGTCGCGTCACGGTTTTAAAAAAATCGACAAGCGCGCTTTCAAAGGGCTCCTTGAATGTCCAGCCCATGTCGAGCGCATCGATCTTGCGGCCGACCTCGAAATCCCGCACGGCGAGGCAAGGCAAGCCGAGAGCGCCGGCTTCATAGAGACGGCAGGGCAAAAGCCAGCGCGAATTGTTGTCGATATTCTCGAGATCGAGGGCCCAGACGAAGTCGGCATCCTGATAAACGGCCGCAAGGTCGCGCGGATTCACATAGGCGCCGCAATAGATCATGTTTCTGTTGTCTGAGAGCGTCTTGCTGAATTTGTCTGGATCGACAGTCGTAAGAATGCCGTGGAACTTGAAGAGGACGTCGTCGCGGAGTTTTGCGGCCAGACGCGCGATGAGGTCGATCGTTTGCTGACCTCGGATTAGCCCCACGTAGCTCACCACCCATTTATACGGATGTCCGCTTGCGCTGTTCGCTGAGCTAACGGGCTCGATCTCTTCCACTGACGACGCCTGAAGCTTATTCTCCAGCAGAAACCAGTTGCCGCGATAATTCTGGAGCGGTTCATAATATTCATGCACGAAGGCAGGCGACGAGACGACGAGGAGGGAGACTTGCGTCAGGCAAAGCCGTTCGAGAAGCCGCAGCGCACGGGAATAGAGGCTTGAGCCCGTGAAGGCTGGTTGGATGTCCAGAACCTCATAGACAATGGCGGCATCGCGCCGGAACAGGAATTTTGAAACGATGGCGAGCAGCAGAAGATCGATATTGCGTGCGTAATAGCGCGCACCGCGCTGCACGTAACGGCGGGCGATGAAGAGGAGGAAAGTCGCGCGAATCAGCAACGCGCTACGCCGGAGATAATTTCGATCTGAAGTGCGGCCGAGCTCGATATAAGGCCAGCGCGGATCGTAATCGTGATTATAGCGCGAACGCCGGAATCCGAGAACGGTGATGTGGAAGCCATTTTCTCGAAACGCGTCGGCGCGCTTGATCGTGCTGACATCCGTCACGTCCGGCGCGAAGAAAATAACGCTCCGGTTTCTCTCGTATTTCGGCTTCATGCATCACCTTCTATTTGAACGGCGATCATGGCGCGCGAGCGGCGTCCATCCCCGTGACCATTCAGTGGTTACAGGCATGGAACCGAGCTCGGGAAATCCGGCTATTTTGCGCCGGGGTTGACGACATAGACCATCAACACGCGCGCCTGTTCCAGGCCAGCGACGGCACCGCCGTCGAAGGATGGCTCATCGATCTCGGGGCGAGCAGGGGTGGACAAGGCGGCCCGTTCACGCCAGCGATATCCGTAACCGCGATGATTTTCGATATCGTCGAAGCTCGCATCGATCGCGTGGAATTTCTGGCGGATCCGCTTGATGAGCGAACGGACATTCGTCTGATAGCCATGCGTGCCATCCCCGGCGCAAAAGCCGATGCCATGCACGACGTCGTAAATCTCGCGATAGGAGAGGTTTTCGCCGATGCGCGAGGAGAAGAGGTTGACGATGTTGAACTCGGTGATCGTCAGATTGACCGGCTGGTCCTGCCAATAGGCGCGGCAGGTCTTGAAGTCGAGACGCAGTTGACCGTGTTCCTGGAGCTTTGCGTCGGCGGCGGGGGCGCGCGTCTCGCTGTCGCCCTTCAGAAGTTCGGCGATGACGTGAAGACGTTCGACGAGCCGCTTCTGCGATCCCTCATCGAGAGAGGCGTTGAAATCATCTACCGCGTCGCCGGCGAGGGCGGCCACCGGAAGTTGCAAGCCGAGTTCGCTCAGCCGCTCAAGCATTTCACGGCTGCTTGCATCGAGCACACTCGGATTGAGGAACAGGATATTGCTTTCCGATGCGGTGGATGCCTCTTTTGACAGCAAAGACGCTTCCGTTTCCGCGATGTGCCATGCCGATTTCTCGGCGGGCGCGGTTTGCTTGAGCCATCCGGTGCGGGCGGCGTAACCGACGGCGGGAACGCTCCGTCCCGTCCGGGCGGCGAAAGGCTGGCGGCGATAGGCGGGCGAAGGAGTGTTCATGACTATCCTCTGTTCGTCGGCCCCCATAGGGGGACTCTGAAAAGATGCCATCTATTCCGTCGGTGTGAGCACTTGCAGCATATTAATCGACGTTTACTCCATAACCGGCGGACTGTTCCCATAAGTGCCGCCGAACGAAACGATCGCGCCTCTCTCAGCGAGGCGCAATCGCCTCGGGACCTTTCACCAGCCGCATGCCCACGGGCGACGTGTGACGAAGGTTGTCGAGGAGAGTCGGATCGATCAAACCGGTCATCCCGAGACCGCTGTTGCGCTGGAACGACATGATGGCCGCGCGCGTGCCCGCATCGAGACGTCCATTGAGGGGCACATTCGCATAGCCGAGCCGCGTAAGCCGCTGCTGTACATCGAGCACCAACTCGCCGGTCGCCGCGGCCTCGCCACGTGTCTGCACGGCAGGCACCGTGGATAGAGTCTGCGGCCCCGGAGCGAGGGTCACGGGCGTCGCCGTCTCGCGCGGCGCTTCGCTTCTAGGACGAATAGTGTCTTCGGCGCGCGCGACCTTTTTCTGAGGTTCGTTCTTTTGAATAGCGGTGGGTTTCGATGCTGACGCCGCAGGAGCGGTTTTCGCGGGCGGGACAAAACGCGAAACCGTTTCAGAAGCGATTGCGGGCGCAGCGGGTGCCGAAGCTGGCGGCGTCGAAATAGCTGCGGGAACCGCCGGAGCCGTAGACGGAGCAAGAGCTGCGACGTGGTCTTGCGCCTTCATCAACGGTAGCGAAGCGGTGAGGCTGCCGCCGGTGTCCAACTGGTGAGCCACGGCGTAGCCGCCCGCCGCGACGGCGATGGCCAGCAGAACCCAGCGGAAAGGATTGCCTTTCTCCTCGCGCTCCCACTCGGCATCTCCGGCGGCGGGCGCATCGAAGGTGTCGATATCTCTCGCGTCGAGTGCCGGCCCGAGCCGCCACCTTCGATCGTCGCCATCGTCGCCATCATCGGCCGGAACGTCGGCGCGAAAATCCTCGCCGCGCCAAAGCGCTCGCATGGGCATTTCGCCGCTTGGTTCAATTGAGCCAAGACGCGGTTCGCGGCGTTCAAATCCCCACTCGGCGGTTTCCGGTGGTGAAACGCCAATCCGCGATTTGACGAAGAAGAGGTGGGGTTCCGTTTTTTTCTCCACCGCGTCGCCCGGAGCGGCAACGGGAGCGATGCATATCTCCGCGCTTTCGGCCTGTGGTCGCGTTACCGGCTCGGAATGCGTCGCGGCAGTCTCAGCAACAGCTGCGACGGATTCGACGGATATGATTTCGGCGGGAGCGGTTGTGGAGCCGTTATCCGCCATCGTTTCGATTTGAACTGGTTCTTCAACGCGCAATGAAGGTGCGCTCTCTTCCCTCTCGGGAATTTGGGCAGGCTCGGCCTCCGCCGCAGAAATTTCCGCAACCATGGGTACGGCGACGTCAATCTCGGGCTCACGCTCCAGTGCCGGGCGCATCTCCACCGTTGAAGGAGGCGGATTTTCCTCCTGCACAACCGGCGACGAGACGGGCGGTGCCTCTTCTTCCATTTCTGGTGGTGCGCCGGATGCTTCGGGCGGGTTTGATGTCGACTCATCATCCACCGGCGCGGGCGGCTCCGCCGTCGCGGCGATTCGCGCGAAGTCGTCGTCCGCCCAAAGGGGAACAGTCTCGGGTTCTTTTGCTTTGGCCTCGCGCCGCAGAAAGGCGGGGATCGAGAAAGTTTCGTCGCGCTGAGCGGTGGCTGCCCCGTTGTCGCCAGGCTTCTCCGTGTCAAAGGAAAAGACTTTTCCGAGCTTGTCGTCGGCTTTCCTGGTCATGATCGACGTCCTCGCGCTGTGTGGCTGGCCCGCATAAACAACGCGGGACGGCTGTCATCGTGCCGAGGATTTAGAAGTTCTTTTTGGCGGCATTTTGTCCCAAATATCCGCATGCTGTGACCGCTGTGTGAGCTTTTGCGCAAATGCGCGGCACAAAGCCCGGATTGGTTCGGGCAATGGACTGCTTGGGCGCTCGAGCAAATTGAGCGCCATCACTTGAGCTCGGTAAATGGCAACCTTCGCGGCAAGGTCGCTATCTTGCGAAAGACAGATTTCGACGGCTTGTCGGCGTCGAGCATCGAGTGCGCCGTCGATATAGGCATGAATGTCTTCCTCGCTGATGAGGTAAGCGATAGTCGTCATGTTTGGTGTTCCGTGCTTGAGAATTTCCTTCCCGGCTTATGCGTCGATCCTTGTTCGTATAGATCGGGATCGTGTCGCCAATTGTGGCGCAATTGAGTTCCGCACATATGGACGCGCAAAGGTGTGACCGGTACATGACTTTTGTGTCAGTTGTGAGCAACGCAGCGATGCGAGAGACGCGACCACGGTTTGGTCACTCGCTCCGCTTTCTCAATCCGTAGAGGCTTTCCTGACCGGCTTCAGGTGGGGCCTACGGAGTTGCTCGCCATGCTGCACGTCACCAGCGCGCCCGACGACAAGGCTCTCTCGGAATCCGTTCGCCGCCAGGCGGATGAAATTGCGTTGCCCGACAAGCTGGCGATCACGTCCATTTTTGGACGGCCCTTCGATCCCAAAATCTGGTCGGGCGCGCCGAATAATGTGGCGACCGCCTTCGAGCGGCTCGGCGTTGAGACTATCGACGCGTTTCCACACCTCACGCGCTTCGAAAGATCGCTCTTTGGTGTGAAATATATGCTGTCTGGCTATGGTCGATTGCCGACCAGCCTGTCTCTCTTTCGTGGCGCGGAAGTGCGCGCCCTTCGCGCCCGGCGTCTGGCGAAGCGGCTGAAAGACGTCGATGTGCGGCGCGTTCTCCATACGGGCACCCTCGATCTTCCGGCTTGCGACACGGATGCCGTCGATCATTTTCTTTATTGCGACCACACCTGGGATCTCTGGTTCCGCCATCGCGACG
The DNA here is from genome assembly GCA_036499025.1 of Parvibaculum sp. Taxonomy (GTDB): domain Bacteria; phylum Pseudomonadota; class Alphaproteobacteria; order Parvibaculales; family Parvibaculaceae; genus Parvibaculum. The sequence goes on from DASYEM010000025.1 coordinate 33,188, forward strand.
CCGCAGATCCGCATACGCCGAAGGCGTTTCGAATTTTCGATGACTATGACCGGACATGCTATGCGCAGATGCGCCACATTTTCACCTTCGGCACTTATGTCCGCGACAACCTGATCTCGCATTACGGTGTCGCGCCTGAGCGCGTGACCGCTGTCGGTTCAGGCATGGGGCCGATCGATCCCTATTTCGGCGCGAAAACTTACGACAATCATTTGATGCTCTTCGTCGCAAAGCATCTCTTCGCGGAGAAAGGCGGTCATCTCGTTCTGGATGCTTTCGCCATCGCAAAGCAGAGCAGACCAGAACTGCGCCTCATCGTTGTGTGGGACGGCAAAGACAAAAATCTGCCGCGCCGCTATCCGCATGTGGAGTTTCGAACGCAGCTGCGTTGGGGCGCGCTGACGCGTCTCTACCGCGAGGCGTCGCTCTTCGTACAGCCGATGCTTAACGATCCCTGGGGGCAGGTTTATCTGGAGGCGCTCGTCTCGCGCACCCCTGTTCTGGGCCTTGACCGCAACGGTCTGCCCGAGATCACAGAGAACGGCAGGCATGGCTTTCTGGTCGCCGAGCCCGATGCGCGGGCAATTGCCGCCGCCATGCTTGACGCCGCGTCCGATCCGTCGCGCCTCGATCGCATGGGGCTCAGCGGCCAGAGGCATGTCTTGAAGAATTATTCGTGGGATGGCGTCGCCCGGCAAATGGCTTTCGTGATGGCTTCATAGACGCAAACCGAAACCGCCTTCAGTAACGATCTGTATTTGAGAGAGGATTATCCATGACACGTAAAGTTGCGCTGATCACCGGCGTCACCGGCCAAGACGGCTCGTATCTCGCCAAGTTTCTGCTCGACAGGGGCTATACGGTCCACGGAGTCAAGCGCCGCTCCTCGTCTCTCAATACGGGCCGCGTCGATCATCTCTACCGCGATCCGCACGACTTCGGCGTCAATTTCTTCATGCATTACGGCGACGTCACCGACAGCACGAATCTGATCCGTATCGTGCAGGAAACGCGACCGACCGAGATTTACAACCTCGCCGCCCAGAGTCACGTTCAGGTGAGCTTCGAGACGCCGGAATATACCGCGAATGCCGACGGCATCGGCACGCTTCGTCTGCTTGAGGCGATCCGCATTCTCGGCATGGAAAAAGACGTCCGCTTCTATCAGGCATCGACCTCCGAACTCTTCGGCAAGGTGCAGGAGGTGCCGCAACGCGAGACGACGCCGTTCTATCCCCGCTCGCCTTATGCGGCGGCGAAGATGTACGCTTACTGGATCACCGTGAATTATCGCGAGGCGTATAATATGCACGCCTCGAACGGCATTCTTTTCAATCATGAAAGCCCCGTGCGCGGCGAGACCTTCGTCACGCGCAAGATCACGCGTGCTGCGGCGGCGATTGAGCTCGGCCTTCAGGACAAGCTCTTCCTCGGCAATCTTGACGCCCAGCGCGACTGGGGTCATGCCCGGGACTATGCCGAGGGCATGTGGATGGTGCTTCAGCAAAAGGAGCCGGACGATTACGTGCTGGCGACTGGCGAAATGCACACGGTGCGTGAATTTGTCGAACTCTCCTTCCGCCACCTTGATCGGCAGGTTGAGTGGGAGGGGAGCGGCATCGAGGAAAAAGGACGCTGTGCGAGGACCGGCAAAGTGCTGGTCGAAGTCGATCCCGCTTACTTCCGCCCCACCGAAGTCGAACAGCTTCTCGGAGATCCGACCAAGGCAAACACAAAGCTTGGCTGGAGGCACAAGACCAATTTCGGGCAACTCGTTTCCGAGATGGTCGATGCTGACCTACTGTCGCTTCAGCGTGAAAGGCTTGCCAATGCGTAAGGCAGAGCTCTACAGCCTCGCCGGAAAGCGCGTCTGGGTGGCGGGACATCGCGGCATGGTGGGCTCCGCGATCCTGCGCCGCCTCGAGCGCGAGGATTGCGAAATCCTGACGGCACCGCGCAATGAAGTCGATCTGCGGCGGCCCGAACAAGTCGAGGCCTGGATGGGCAAGACCGGTCCGCAAGCGGTGTTCCTCGCGGCGGCGCGTGTTGGCGGCATTCTCGCCAACGACACGCGGCCGGCGGAGTTTCTCTACGATAACTTGATGATTGAGGCGAATATCATCGAGGCGGCGAAGCGGTTCCGGGTCGAAAAACTTCTTTTCCTGGGTTCGTCCTGCATCTACCCGAAAATGGCGACGCAACCCATCGAGGAAGATGCCCTGCTATCGGGTCCGCTTGAACCGACCAATCAGTGGTATGCGATTGCGAAAATCGCCGGCATCAAACTGGCGCAAGCCTATCGCCGGCAATATGACTGCGATTTCATCTCGGCGATGCCGACGAATCTTTATGGGCCTGGCGACAATTTCGATCTGCTCTCAAGCCATGTGTTGCCCGCCCTGATCGCCAAGGCGCATCAGGCGAGGATCGATCAGACGCCGGTGCTCGAAATCTGGGGCACAGGCACGCCGAAGCGCGAGTTCCTGCATGTCGATGACGCCGCCGACGCCTCCGTTCATCTGATGAAGAACTACACAGGCGAAGAGCATATCAATCTCGGTGTGGGCGCCGATATCGCCATCGCTGATGTCGCGAGCCTCGTCTGCGATATCGTCGGGTATCGCGGCGCGCTGCAATTCGACATCGGAAAACCGGACGGCACGCCGAGGAAGCTTCTCGATGTAAGCCATATGGCGGATCTCGGATGGCGTTCAAGGATTTCCCTGAGTGACGGCATTGCCGACACTTATCGTTGGTTCCTCGAAAACGTGGCTGAAGAGCGGTCCGGTGTTTATGCCTAAGCGCGATCCCGCCGAGCATTTTCGTACCGAGCATCTGGTGGATGACATTGCAGGACGCTCAATCAGGGGTGGCGCCGTCACCGTTGGCGCGCAGATATTGAAGATTGTCATGCAGTTCGGCGTGACGATTGTGCTCGCCCGTCTGCTGAAGCCTGAGGCCTTCGGCCTTGTCGCTATGGTGGCCGTGGTCTTGACCTTCCTTGAAACCTTCAAGGATCTGGGTCTGTCGGCCGCGACCGTGCAGCGCGAAATAATCACGCATCAGGAAGTCAGCACGCTCTTTTGGGTCAATGCAGCTCTGGGGCTTGTCGCCGCGCTATTGATGATACCGCTGGCCCCTCTGCTCGCCTGGTTTTACGGCGAGCCGGAGCTTGTCGGCATCACCTTGGCGCTCGGCTTCGGCTTTGCCTTAAGCGGCCTATCGACCCAGCATCTCGCTCTGCTGCGACGTCAGATGCGGTTTTCTGTGCTGGCCTCGATCCAGATGGGCGCGGAGATCATCGGTATGGCGGCGGCACTCATCGCGGCCTATCAGGGCATGGGCTATTGGGCGCTGATCCTGCAGCGACTTGTCTGGGCGGCCTGTATGGCGCTGGGGGGGTGGCTCTTTTGCGGTTGGCGCCCGGGTTGGCCTGGGAAACTGAGTGAAGTCCACTCGCTGCTCGGTTTTGGCGGTTATGTCACCGGCTCCAACCTTGCCAACCTGCTGGTACGCAACATGGATCAGGTGTTGATCGGCTGGTATTGGGGGGCGACGCCGCTCGGCCTTTATGATCGCGCCTATAAAATTCTGCTGTTGCCGATCAACAATCTCAATGCGCCGCTCTTCTCCGTTGCGATGCCTGCGCTAAGCCGCCTCGCGGGTGAGCCGGAGCGTTATCGGCGTACCTATCTCGGCATGGTCGAGAAATTGAGCATGGTCACCATGCCCTGCGCGGCGCTTCTGGTCGCGGCGCCGGATCTCGTCGTGCGGCTGCTGTTCGGGCCGCAATGGGTGGCGGCTACGCCTATCGTCGGCTGGCTTGGCCTCGCGGCTCTCTATCAGCCGATCAGCTATACATGCAGCTGGCTTTTTATGACGCAGAACAGAACGGCGGAAATGTTCCGCTGGGGCTTGATCAGTTCTGGTCTTCTCGCTGTCTCGATTGTCGTCGGCCTTCCTTTTGGAGCCGAGGGGGTGGCGGCGAGCTTTGCCGTCAGCGGCATCGTCATCCGCATGCCGGCGCTTTTCTGGGCCGTTGGTCGTGAGGGGCCTGTGAGATCGCTCGACATCGTGAAGACGATGGTGCCCTCAATGGTTGCTTCCGGCCTCGTCATTGCGTCGGTGCTGTTGTTGCGCCATTCGCATGCCTTCGATGCGGCGGCGCTGGGCCCGGCGCTTGCCCTTGCGAGTTTCGTGACTGTGATCGTCACGCTCGCCTGCTTCGCGATGCTTCCTCAAAGTCGCCGGGCGCTTGTCGATTTTCGAACAATGTCGGGCTCTCTCCTCCAGCGGAGGGTCAATGCCTGATCTCCTGAAAGAGCGAAAGGTTTCTTCGCAGGCGATGCGACATGAGCACACACAGCGCGATATGGAACGCCCACTGCGGATTGCGATGTTCGTCAACGAATTTCCGGCGCTCAGCGAAACCTTCGTGTTGAATCAGATCACCGGCCTTCTCGATCTCGGGCATGACGTGACGATCATAGCGACACAGGGCCGCGCCGAGAAAGGCGTACACGCCGACGTCATGCGCTATGGATTGACCGAACGCCTCCAATATCGCGACATGCCTGCCTCGCGCATACGAAGGCTTGCGCAACTTCCCAGCCTCCTCCGACGGGATCCAGCGATGTCGATGAAAGCGCTCGACGCCGCACGTTATGGCCGCGAAGCGACATCATTGAGTTTACTTTATTGGGCAGATGGCCTGAAGCATTGCGAGCCTTTCGATGTCATTCATTGTCATTTCGGCATCGTCGGTCGCACGGCCGCTCACTTGCGCGAGATAGGCGCCTTGCGTGGCAAGCTCGTGACGACATTCCATGGCGTCGATATGAGCGCCTGTCTCGACCGCGACCCAGACCTCTATCAACGGCTCTTTAAACAGGGCGACCTTTTTTTACCGATTTCAACGCATTGGCGAGAAAAGCTCATCGCACATGGTTGCGATCCGGCGCGCATCGAAATCCATCGCATGGGCATCGATCCCTCGCGCTTTCCGTTGACGAAACGCACTGAGAAGCCGGACGGCGTGCGGATATTGACCATCGGGCGGTTGGTGGAAAAAAAGGGGATTGAATATGGACTTCGCGCGGTTGCGCTTCTCGCGCAGAGGGGCGTGGCGCTACGCTACGACATTGTCGGCGACGGACCTCTGCGTCAGCCTCTGGAAGCTCTGGCCGTCGAGCTTGGCATTGCCGAGCAGGTAACCTTTCGCGGCTCCATGGTTCAAAAAGACGTCATTCGGATCATGCAAGAGAATGACGTTCTGTTGGCGCCGAGCGTCACCGATGCGACCGGCGATCAGGAGGGTATCCCGGTCACGATCATGGAAGCGATGGCGACGGGAATGCCCGTCATCTCGAGCTGGCATAGTGGCATTCCAGAGCTTGTCGAAGATGCCTCAAGCGGGCTTCTCGTCAAAGAACGTGACGTTGAAGGTCTCGCTGCCGCGCTGGAAACACTCATCGTTGCCCCGGCGCGCCGGGTCCTCATGGGTATCGCCGCCCGCGCGAAGATCGTCGCCGACTACGACATAGAGAAGCTCAATCGCGCGCTTGAAACGCGTTACCGCTCGGTGATTCCCTAGGCTTTTCCGTCTCCCATCGAAGCGCGCGAGCGATATGGCCGCCGGCATCGAAAGCGGATTGGCGGGCGGTGGCCACTTTCGCCCAGGCTTCATCCGCATGCTCGCTCCAGAATGACGCAGCTTTGGCGAAAGCCACGAGGATCGCTTCGGGTGAAATATCTTCCACGTCGATCGTGGCCTCGCCGAGCCCGAAGCCGCGGAAGAGCTCCGTTGTCTTGAACTCATATGAGATCGGCAAAACAGGCGTGCCCGCGCAGAGCGACAGAATGGCCGCATGGAGGCGCGTGGCGACCGTGAGATCGTAGGTTGAAAGCTCGGCGATGAGCCGGGCCGGTTGGCGGAAGGAGCGGTCGATAGTGACGTGTCCGCGAACGCGATGCGGAAGGCGCTCGACGATCTCTTCGGCCGTTCGCGCGTCGTCGGTCCAATATTCCGGCGTGCCCTGGCAGGTGGAGATGAAAGTGACCTCGGCGTGCCAGCGTTCCGTCAGATCGGCGACCAGTGTCGAGAGCGCCGTGAAATAGCGCTCCATACCGTCTTGCCGCGAGCCCGCATGGAAATGCGGCCAATCGCGAACCGAGATCGCGACGCGCCAGCGACCGCGCGATGGGGGAAAAGCGCGATCCGGCAAGTCCGAGCGCGCGAGCGCGAAAGCCGCGTCGGCGCAGAGACGGACACGCTGTCGAGGAATGCCGAGCTCATCCAGATGGCGCAAGGAGAGCTGATCCCGAACGAGGACGAGGGTTGCCCGGCGCAGAAGCCAGCGCAGAAGGCGTCTATGCCCGATCGATTGAAAAGGCCCGAGGCTCTGCGTGAAGAGGATACGCGGCTTGCCCAGCGCCTCCGCGATCAGGAAATCGAGAAGCTTGGACGTCAGCGAATAATGCGGAACGAGATAGGTGCCGCCGGACGAAACGACGAGATCGGCCTTCGCGTAATCGGCCAGCGTTTCGCGCAGCGCTTCCGGTAGGAATTTCGCAGCGCCGCCCGGCATGATTCTCATTAGTCCGGCAATGGCCAGAATGCCGAGCGCCGCTATAGCAGGCTTCACGCGGCCTCGGGCCCAGTCCGTGACCCCGCTATAGATATCGTTTCGGAATGCGATCTGCGGATAATATCGGTTTGAGGCCTTGGCGGCCATGTCGTGCACGATGAAGTGGACGTCATCGCCGAACTCGCGCCGCAGAATGTCGATCGTCGCATGCAGGATGGCCGCGTCGCCGCCGTTCAATGCGATGGCATTGGTGATAAGGATATTGCGAACCGGCTTTTTCATACCGTACCGACCGCGCTGCCGTCGCCGTCGGATAGGGGGTCGCCTTGCTTGATGCGAAGCCTGCCGGCGCGATCGACCCAGAGAGCGTATTTGCCCAGCCGCACAAGGCTCGCGCTGTTCCACTCCGCTCCGAAGCGCGCGCCTGCATCATCCCCACCGAGCTGTGCCGCGTCGAAGGCCCCGACCGTATCGACGCCGCCCTGACAGCCGATGATCGTCGCTTTGCCGCGTCCGTTGCTTTGGAGTTTGGCAAGTCGTGCTCGCTTTGCTTTGCCGCCGCCCGCCGCCGTGCATCCGACCATGACCAGATGGTTGGTGATGAAGCCGCGCAAGAGATGGGTTTGATTGTGAATGGAGTAGGCAGTGCAGCCGACAAGCGTGCCAAAGACCTGCAACTGTACGCCGGCATCGCCATCCGCAAAGCCGTCGGCTTTCATGTGGTTGTTTTCAAAACCACAATTCGACAGAAGCGTACAACCGCTTTTGGCAGAAACGCCGAAAGCGCCGTTCTGCAGGAAGTAACAGCCATGAAAGCTGACATCGCTGGCGGCGTTGATGAGCGCCGCACCCTGCCCGCCATTGCCCCCAAAGACACAGCCGAAGACATGAACGGCCGAGAGCACGCCGCCATCCGGGCCGTGGCCCATCGTCGTGCCGTTGCCCTTGTTGTCACGAAAATATGAATTGAAAATCTGGCCCTCGAAAATATTGCCGATCAGGCGCAGGCCGTCGCCACCGCAACCTTGAACGACGAGGTCGCGTAGGCAAAAATTGTAGATGTAGCTTTGCTCCCGGTTGCAATCGAGAGAAAGGCCGTGACCTTCGCCGCCCTTGCCCTGAATCGTGAGCCCATCGATGAGCAGATAGCGCGCGGTCGCGTGGCTGACGATTTCGAAAACGTCGCTGCCGTCGGTTATATTCGAGAGCAAGACCGCACCTTGTCCGCAGATCACAGTCTGTCGCGTCGGTTGGCGTTTGCCGTCCTTCGTCAAGTTGACTTTGAGAGTGCGGGTAACGCGATAAGCTCCCGGCGGGATCACCAACACCCGGCCGCCCTTATCTTTCAGCGCGCCGTCGAATGTCGCGGTCAATGCCGCTTGCAGCGCAGCCGTGTCGTCCGCGACCCCGTCCCCGACCGCGCCGAAATCGCTCGCGGAAATCATGCGGCTTTGCTTGCCTCCTTGCGCTGAAGGTCTCAGCAGCTCCGATGCATAAGCCGGCGTCGTGGCGATGAGTGCGCCTGTGCCGGCGGCGAAGAGTTCGCGGCGGTTCATGCGGCCCTCGCGAGAATGCGCTCATAAAGATCGCGATATCGGTCTGCGACGACGGCAATATCGAATTCGGCTTCGACCTTGGCGCGGACGCGCGCGCCCAGGTCGTTGGCGCGAGACAATTCGTCAAGACACCAGACGATGCCGCGGGCGAGGTCCGCAGAGCAATGAGCTTCGGCCAGATAGCCATCCACCTGATGCTCGATAATGTCGAGCGGCCCGCCGCTGGCGAAAGCAACGACGGGGGTGCCGCAGGCCATGGCCTCAATGATGGTTTTGCCGAACGCTTCCTGAAGGGAGGGCATGACGGCGGCATCGGCAGCGGAATAGAGAAGCGACAATTTCCGGTCGTCATCGACATAGCCGACATAACGCGTCTCTATGCCGACGTCTGGAACGTCGCCCGGATTGAGGTCGCCGAAAACCACGAGTAACAGAGAACTCGCTTTTTCGGTCTGTCCAAGCTCCTTCAAGGCCGCGAGCAGCTCGGGAAATCCTTTGCGCCGGTCCTGCGTCGCCTTCACCGCGCCATAAACGACAATCTTCCTGTCCTCAGGCAAATTCCAGATACGGCGCGCCTCCATCTTGTCGCTCGGAACAAAGTGGCCGAGATCGAGGCCGTTCGGAATGACTTCTATCGGATAGGGCGAGAAGAGAGAGCTCTCTCTCGCGCAATCGCCGAGCCAGCCGCTGATCGGCACCAGAGACAGATCGAGATCCCGCCATTGTCTGCTTTTGCTCTCCCAGATCGAATGGCTGAGATCTTCTTCGTTATTCGAGCGGAGTTGCGGGCAGGAACCGCAGCTGTCGCGATAGCGTTCGCAGCCCGCCGTGTAGTGGCACCCGCCGGTAAAACCCCACATGTCGCGCAACGTCCAGACAACGGGACAATTGAATTGCTTCAGGGCGCTTACAGGGAGAAAGCCCGCACCGACCCAATGTAGATGCAGGATATCGGGCTTCGCCTCCCGCACGAATTTGCCGAACCGGGCTGGCAACCAGTTGACGGACCAGAAAGATTCATCCGTCTTGTCATAAGGCCGCAACGGCAGTTCATCCAGCCGCCCACGCACGCGCGCGGTGAAGCGCGCAATTGGGCTCGGCAAGGCGACGGTTGCGTCGTCGTCGCTCAGCTTGCGCGCAACCATCATGGAAGAATCGACGCCGCGTGCCCTCAACGCTTCATGCAGCCAGAAAGAGCCACGCGCGGCGCCGCCATCGATATCGGATTTGCTGAGATGAAGGACTCTCATGCATAGGCCTTTCTCGCCGGGGACGGCGCAGGCGAGGAAACGGGTTGACGTGCCGTGACGGTCTGGCGATAGCGCAGTACCGTCGCGACGCAAGCAAACATCAAAACAGCCCATGGCTTGGGCGATACATAGGCGCCCGATGCTTGCCCGAAGACGGCCCAGACGATCCAGCACAACAAGGCATTTTGCGTTCCGAGTCGCTTCAGATACCAGCTCATCGCCGCGATCATGACGAGCCCCCATCCGAGCCCAAGATAGGTCCAGTGCAGCCAGAAATAATTATTCAGCGACTTTGCATTTCCGTCCATCGGCCATGCCGGATCGAAGGCGGAGGACTGTGAGAAGATCTGAACAAGTCTGTCGCCGAAAACATCCTCGCCGGTCAGGCCGATGCCGGTGAGAGGGTGATTAGCGATGCTGTCAAAAGCGGCGAGAGCCGGACCGATTTCGCGGTAGAAGAAGCTTGGATCGGAGCCCTGCATGATGTCGTTGAAACGTTCAGCATAAAGAGACGTTACGGCCCAGCTTGCAAGAGCCAGCAAAATGACGGAGAGGAAGCCGAGCATGGCTTTTTGCGAAAGCGCTCCCGCTCCCTGCGAACGAGGTGTCTTCTGGAATATTTCGCAAGGGCCCACAAGGATGAGGCCGAGCAGCAGAGTGGGGCCGCGCATCAGAAAATAGCCAATGGCGATCAGAGCGACATATGCGACAATTTTCCACCGCCAGGTCGAGAGCAAATACCAGAGCAGAGAAAAAAGAGCGAAGGCGAAGGTGACGGCGGACGGTTCGGAAGTGAAAAGTTTGGGGCGAATACGTCCATAAAGAAGCTGATCGCGCGCATCCGCATTATAGACGCCGAAATTATAGACATGCTCGCGCACCGTATCGCTTATTGCGCGAAAACCCGTGTAGTTTTCGAGCGCCGTGCCGACGATAATGAAGAGGCAAAACAAAAGAAAAAGTCGGCCGAGTCTGTCGCGATTGTACCGAACTGCAACAATGAAAAACCCGTAACCGAGAACGAGCGAATAGGTAAGCTGAACCAGTCCCGTCAACCGTTTCTTGAGGAAGCTGAGCTCGGCGGCGCAGAGAACGGAGAACAGAAAGAGAAAGACGACGGTGAGAAGCGCAACAAGTTGTCTCTCCTCGACCCAATCGGGATGTCGCAGCAACATGGTGAACCCTGCCACGGCTGCGATGATGTTGGGTATGGGCACCGTCGGCGACAGGTTGAGAGCCACCTCCATATAGATGCCCGTCAGGAACAGCAGGATAAGAACGCTATCCAGCATGTCGGGCTGCTTTTTCATGGTCGCGCTATTCATGCGGACACCGCAATTCTTTGAGCCGGGCCATGAAGAACCGACATCAGCGCCTGGCCTCGCATCGACCAGTCGAAGACATCCGCGCAAACGGAAAAAGCTTGCTCTTGAAGTCGGTTCAAAAGGACGAAATCATCCATGGCCTCGACAACGCCGGCCACAAGTTCCTCATGCCGAGAATATGTCAGAACGTTCTCGCGCAATTGGAAGGGGACCCCAGCGATCGAATGTTCCAGCGCCGCGACCGGCAGGCGATTGAAGATGTAATCGAGGATCTTCAGCTTGAACCCTCCGCCGCTGCGCTCCGGCACGATGGCGATGCGCGCTTGGTCGAGATAAGGAATGATGTCATCGACCGGTCCGACGATCTCGGTCCCTTTCATCTCCCGGCGCAATCCTTCAAAGAACGCGATCTCGCCATTGCCGACGACCTGAAGCTGCATGTCGGCGGCCGCAAAAACGGGATCGGCGACCGTGAGGAATTCGCGCAGGTTCATCTGTTTGGCCAGCCACTCGAAGCTGCCGACAAGAAGAGCCCGGCGGGGAATGTCCCGCGTGATATGGCGCGTCTCGAGGCGTCGTCCCGCATAGCCGGGCGAGAGCGTTAGAATGGGTTTGTCGGGATTGCGCATCGCGAAATGTTTGGCATCTTCCGGCGTGATGGCCGTCACGGCATCGGCCTGATCGACCATCTCGTGCTCAAGCTCGGTCGCTTTGCGAGCGTCGTGAAGCAACGCTTTGCCCTTGAAGAAATTTCCATCGAAATTGCTCGCGACGTTGGCTCGCGTCGTCTCTTCGTGATTATGCGAGATGTAGATCAGTCGAGGCACGGGGGCGCCTGTATCCCGATGGGTCTGAAGGAGTTCAAGCGCCCAGCCGGAATAAAGGCCATCCATCACGATGGCATCCCAATGCCGTTGCCCAAGAAGCTGCTGAAAGCGATGCCGCATGGCGCCGGTATCCGAGCGATGCGTAATATGGGGAAATCGTGAAAAGAAACTCTGCCAGGCGGCGCGGCCTGCCTGGGGAACCAGCCACCAACGAATGTTGTCGTCTCCGTCGCCGTCGCGCCTGGGAGATTCAGCACATTCAAAGCACAGCACGTCGATTTCAGCGCCTTCGCCCGCCAGCGCCTCGATGAGGCGGCCAGAGTAAATACGTTGCCCGTCATGCTCCGGCAACGGATCGATCCACGTCAACCATAAGCAGCGCATCGGGACACCCGTCAAAAAGCATTCTTTCCGGTAAAGCCGCCAAGAACGGTCATCCAGATGATCTTGATATCGAGCCAGAGCGACCACTCTTCGATATAGACGAGGTCGTATTCGACGCGTTTGCGGATCTGTTCGAGCGTTTCTGTTTCGCCGCGCCAGCCATTGACCTGCGCCCAGCCGGTAATGCCGGGCTTGACGCGATGGCGCGACGCATAATCGCGCACGGCCTCGTCGTAAAGACGGCCGGCGGCCTTCGCCGACAGCGCGTGTGGGCGTGGTCCGACAATCGACATTTCGCCGCGCACCACGTTGAGGAACTGCGGCAACTCGTCGAGACTGTATTTGCGTAAGGTCGCGCCGATCTTGGTGATGCGCGGATCGCCACGCCGGGTGAGTTGTTCAGCATTCTCATCCCGTTGATCGTTGTACATCGTGCGGAATTTGTAGACATCGATCAGTTGATTATTGAAGCCATAGCGCTTCTGCCGAAAAAGAACAGGACCGGGACTGTCGAATTTGATGAGCGCTGCTATGCCGAGCATGACTGGCGATATCATCGCCAGAATGAGGGCCGAGGCCACGCGATCCTCGACGTCCTTCAGCACAGACTGCCAATCGGAAAGAGGCTTGTTCAAGACATTGAGCAAAGGCAGATCGCCGAAATGACTGAAGCTCGCATGAGGCAGATGGAAGCCCATAAGACCCGGACACAGGCGGACATTCACGGGCAACGTCTTCAGCTTCGCCGTGATGGTGAGAAGGCGTTCCTCCTCCGTCGGCGAGACTGCGATGATGACGGTATCGAGAGGATGCTGCCGAACAAATCGCTCCAATGCTTCGAGGTCGCCGAGAACCGGGCGGCCTGCATAGGATTTTGGCGGGCGGACGGCACCTTGCGTTTCGTCGTCGTCGAAAATTCCGACAACGCGGACGCCGGATTCGGTCGCCTTGCCGAAGTGATCGATGAGACGGCGCGCGATCGGCCCGAGGCCGATGACGGCTACATCTCTGCTCAGCCGTCCTTCCTCAATCCAGGTGCGGCTGCGCGCATAGAGAACGAGACGGCCTGCAACAAGCCCGGACCAGGCGGTGGCGAACCATACGGTCGACCAGACGCGCGAATAGGCTTCCGAGTATTTCGTGAGAAACCCGATTGCAATCAGCGTAACCGCGACGCAGGCCCAACCCGTTGTGACGCGGCGCAAGCTGCTGGAGGGTTGCAGGAGGGAGTCGAATTCATAAACACCCCACATACGGAAGACATTGAGCGCAATCAGCGAGCCGAAGATCAAAATGGCAGCATAATCCCCCCAGGCGGCGTCGGGCTTGTTGATGAGCCACATGGCATAGGCGAGCGCGCCGCTGCCGAAAATGATCGCGACGTCATAGGCCGCAGCGAGCCCGCGGATGATGGGCTCGGAAACTGGTTTGCGAGCGGAGGGCATTTCCGCCGCCGTCGCTCTCGCCGCCGAAGTCAATTCCGCCATCACGACCTCATCCGCTAACACGCACCTACTTCACAAACCGAACGCGAGCATTGGTTTTGCCATGTCGAAGGGGGCGGGTGTTGTGATCAGCGAAAGGGGAAAGCGTGACCAGTGCGGGGCCGGAAAGCCGGCGCGGATTCGGCCATATTTGACGGCGCGATTACGGGCGTTGCGCCGAACAATGTGGCGGCAAAGTGGCGCGGTGTGCGGCTTTCGACGAAGCTTTCTGCTTCTACGGCGTTGAAGTTTTCAGCCGGGTCTTTGCTCATGCTTTCAATCGCGCGTGCGAGGCGCGAAGGATCGGTCGTGTCGATAGAAAGGCCAAGCCCGTGCCTTTGGCAGAGCTTGCCCAGAAGCCCATAATTTTGGGTGATCACCGGTTTTCCCGCGCTCGCTGCCCAGAGCAGAACACCGCTCGATCCGACGAACCGCTGATATGGCGCGAGAATGACGTCTGAACTGCGAATGAGATTTGCGAGCTCATTCATGGGGAGCCGGCGATCATCGAGTTCCAGCCAGAGCGTCGGCCGATCGCGGCGTAAATTGGAGACCGCGCCGTTGACCGTTACGCAAATGCTCGGATCGACGCGGCCGGCAATGATGACGGCGATCCGCTGCGCGGTCTCGGCATCAATTTCCCGGAGCGCCGCGAGCAAGGTCAGGATTCCCTTGCGCGCGGCAAGCGCTCCGAAAAGTAGAAAGACAGAACGGCCCGTCGGAATGTTTGCATGAGCATCTGCGACTACAGGAAATGGAAAGGCCGGATCGTCGATTGTCTCGACTTTGTCGCCCAACTTGTAGTTGCGGGACGCATAGGATGAAAAATAGGGATCGAGCGAAAGCATTTTATGCAATGAGCGATTTCTCAGCATCAACCTGTAGAGAATGCGCTTCCTGAAGTCCCGAATGTGCTCCTTGAGCGTCGCGGAAAAATTGGGTGTGAGTTCGCTGTAGTGCGTCGATGGGCGGAAAAGTATGCCGGAAACGGATTTCCCTTCCATGCGGAGTCCAAGCGCAAGCGGGAGGGAAAGATGATCTATGCTGAGGAAAACGCCATGATCGGCACCCGCTTGCTTCAGATAGCGGCGCATCACCCACCAGCGGGAAAAACCGCTGATGGGGAGCGACGAATGAAGACAGAGACGCATTTCGTGAGGCCTCAGCGTCAATACACGGATGCGTTTGCGCACGGCCATCGACAAAACTTGAGAGAGGCGGTGCGCCAAATCCGGCGCGACGGCAAAGGTAACTAGCCAGTCGGCACGCTCATCCTCTGCGAAGTGACATAGATGCTCGACCCATTCGCTCGTATGGCCGTGCGGATCAGGTTCGAAAATCAGTATATGCGGCGGGTCCAACGGTGCCATTCAGCTTGAACCGCGCACGGCGGACATAAAGTCTCGCAGCACCTTTGGTTTGGCATGATGGGCGAGCACATGGGCCCGGCCTCGCGCGCCGAGTTCGGCGCAAAGGGCCTGGTCTTCGGAAAGACGCAATACGGCATCGGCGAAGGCTGTCGGATCGTTCGGCGGTACACAAAGAAAGGCGCCCGTATCCTCCTGCATTTTCCAGAGCAGACTTCCCGGCTCCGCCGTGGCGATGAAGGGGCGTCCGGCCGCCATGATCGCGAATATCTTCGATGGAACCGCATAGTCGGCGGCTTGAGGATTTTGCGGCACAAGGTGAATGTCGCCTTCAGACAAGGCCACATTCAACCGCGCGGGTGGCAGAAGAGGGCGAAACTCGATGTTTCGCAGACCGAGCGAGAGGGCGGTTTCCATAAGCGCATGGGCTTCGCGTCCTTCGCCACGCAGCACGATACGGATCGCGGGTCGGGCCGTTTGTAGGAGGCTGGCGAGATCAAGAATT
This sequence comes from Parvibaculum sp., assembly GCA_036499025.1. GTDB lineage: Bacteria > Pseudomonadota > Alphaproteobacteria > Parvibaculales > Parvibaculaceae > Parvibaculum. The sequence goes on from DASYEM010000025.1 coordinate 48,473, forward strand.
TGCGCCAGTGACTGCTTCTTGCCGAAATTGCCACTATAGATAATTGTCGTTGGCTGCCCCGCGCGCCTGTCAGTTGGATAAATGGCGTCGGTATCGATCCAGATGGGCAGAACTTCAATGGGGACATGAACTTTCCGCGCGCGCAGCTGAGCGCGCATGTGCTCCGACAAAACAAGTGCAAGGTCTGTCCGGTTAAGAGCGAGGCGCTCGACCGACCGCAAGCAGCGCAGCATAAATCCGCCGCCGACCATCCCCAGCCCTTCGGCAAGACCGGACTCGATATCGTGGATAACTGCAACATGCCTGCCGCCTCTGCGCGTCATGATAGCACCGAGAATGACGGTCAAAATCGAGGGGCAGAGAGAGACGACAAGGCGCTGGCGGCGAATGCGGCCCCGCGCAAGCTCCATCAAGCTGCGCACCAAAAAATGAGCGTCCGTCACCATGCGGCGAAGCGCCCCGCCCCCATTCAGAATGCGATTGGGAACCCGCGTTATCGACACGCCCTCGAGGATTTCTTCGTCGCGGTCGCCGGACCGGTAGTCCGCGAAAATCGCATCGCCCGGATAATGCGGACGCCCGGTCAGCACGCGCACATCCAGTTCGTGCGTTGTCAGCCATTCGGCCATGTCGCCGCAATAGGGCCCCGAGCCGATCCATTCAGGCCGGTAATACTGTGTGACGAAAAGGGCGCCGTCGTCTCGCGTGGGGGCAAGCGCTTTCATGCCTTACACCGCCCGCGCAAGGGCATTGCTGCGCGAATAGCCGTAGTGGAGATCGACGGATGCGTAGCGCTTGTATTGTTTCGGATCGACCTGTGCCAGCGCGACACCCGCGATACCGCCACCCGATGCGCGAATCTGTTTGATTGCGTCGGCGGCGACGTCTTGCGACGTATGCTTCCAGCGCGTGACGAAGATTGTCGTATCGACGAGGCGGGAATAATGCAGCGCTTCGCTGCCGACCAGCACCGGCGGCGTATCGAGAATGACGAGTTCATAATGACGCGCCAGAGATTTCAGCAACGCGTTCATGCGCTCGAAGTCAGGGACATACCCACCGCCGGCAGGAACTCTGCCGGCAAAAATCGCGTGAAGGCCTGAGGCCGGATCGCGGTAAACGGCCTCATCGGGGGTTGCTTCGCCGTTGAGAAGATCCACCAGGCCCGCTTGCGGCCGTTGGCCGAGAAGGGAGTGTATCGTCGGCCGGCGCAGATCGCCGTCCACCACGATAACGCGGCGCCCCGTATAGGCGAGAAGGCGCGCCATGGAGAGGCTGAGAAGCGATTTGCCTTCGTCCGGCACCGAGGACGTCATCATGATGACCGTCGGCGTTTCACCGCTATGCGTCAGGACCAGCCGCGTATGAAGTTTTCGGACCGCCTCGCTGAAGGGCGAGGTTGGGTCGCGGACTACGTGATCTGCCGCCGCCGAGGGCTTGAAAGCGGGGATCATTGCGAGCGTCGGAAGACCCGTCGCCTTCTCGACGTCGTCGCTTGTGCGGAAGGTCCGGTCAAGTGCTTCCGCAAGCAGCGCGAGCAGAGCGCCGAGCATCGCGCCGGCAAGAGCAGCGCCGATGATCATGGCTGTCTTCGGCGGGAAGTCCGCGCGATCGGGGACGCCGGCATGGGAGATGACCCAGGCATCCGGCTGCTGGAAGTCGCGCTGAGCGGAGCTTTGCTTGTATCCTTCGAGGAAATTCTGGAAGAGCTGACGGCTGGCGTCCGCCTCGCGTTCCAGCTCGTGCAACTTGATCGACTGTTCGTTCGTCTGGCCGACTTTGTTCTGCGATCGATCCAGGCTCGCCTTGAGCGAATTGTAACGCGCTTGTGCCGCGGTTTGCTGACTTCTCAAGCTGGCGACGATCTGGCCGACCTGACCCTTGATCTTGGCATCGATATCCGAGATTTGTGCATGAATATTCTTGATCTGTGGATGCTTCGGCCCATAGACCGCCGAAAGCTGCGCTGCTTGTTGTTCGATCTCCGTGCGCTTCTCCTCAAGCGCCTGGATGATGGGAGACCCAAGGACCTGAGGAATGCTCTTGGCGCCTTTCCCTTGTTTCAGCATCGCGGTCGCCTGTCCGAGCTGTGCATCCGCTTCGGCTTTGGCGCTTTCAGCAAGCACCAGCTGCGTATTGAGCTCGCCCATTTGCTGCGAGGTCACCGTTTCGGCGTTCGAGGTATAGAGCCCGTTCTGCTGGCGGTAATCTTCCACCGCGCGCTCGTCCTGATCGAGCTGCCGGCGAAGCGTTTCCAGCTGACCCGAAAGCCATTTATTGGCGCGCTCGGTTGTCTCGGCCTTCAAGACCAATTGCTGTTCGATATAAAGATCGGCGAAGGCGTTGGCGATGCGCGCCGCCTTGAGCGGACTTTGCGAGCGGACCGTGATTTCAAGAACATGTGAGCGATCGGCAGGCGTGGCGTCGACGGCTGAAAGCACGGTTGAGACGACACGCTGAAAGGGCTGGCTCAGTTCATCTGCCGACTTCGTCCCGTCGCCGGATTTGCTGGATTGCGAACCGAAAATGCTCGCTCGGATGCGGGCGAGAAGCGGGCGAGGGCGGAGCGCGGGATTGAACTCCGGGTCATTGTCGAGCGCCAGACGTCGTATCACGCGTTCGGCCAGAGCGCGGGACTCGACGACGTGGGACTGACTCTCGATCGTGTCGCGATCGACGACAAGCTTGTCGAGCGCAGCTTGGGTGCCCCCGGCATTGCTGCTCTGAACGCCAATCAATACTTCCGACGTTGCGGAAAAGAGCGGTGTCAGCGAGTTGGCAAAGGCCAGCGCTCCGACCGTCAAAACAACAGTGCCGGATATGATGAAGAACTTCCTGCGCCACAGCTTGCGCAAAGTCCCGACCAGCTCCGAGGGTCCCGCCGGAGTTTGGGGGTCTTGCGCGTAAGTCTCCGGGCTCTGGGCGAATACGTGCTTCGGACTCGCCACGTGTTCGGGAAGACTCATTCAGAACCACCTCTCTGGAACGGTAATGACATCGCCGGGATGAACAAGCGTCTCTTGCGTCGCGTCTTCGGCTTCTTTCGAACCTTGGCCCGCGCGCTTGATTTCGAAATCCTCATCCTTGGCGCGGTAAGTAAAGCCGCCCGCCATGGCTACGGCGTTGATGACGGTCATGCCGTTTGTGTAGGGATAATTGCCGGGATTCTTCACCTCGCCGACAATGTAAAATGGCCGATAGGTCATCACCTCCACACTGACGCGAGGATCCTGCAGATAGTCGGGCTTCAGGGCGCTGATGATGTGTTTCTCGAAATCGCTCGCCGAGAGGCCACCCGCATCGACATTGCCGACGAGAGGCAACGCAACCTTCCCGCCCCCATCGATCTGGAATGTGCCTGAAAGATCCGGCTGGCCAAAAACAGTGACCCTGACGCTGTCGCCTGCGCCAAGGCGATAATTGGGATCCTTGATTCCACTTGCCCCGCTGTTGCCCTGAGTGGTTGCGGGAGCATTCACTTGCGTGGGCGGCATCGCTTCCTGAGCAAAGGACGGCGTGGCCATAAGCGCGACGGCAAGCGCGAGGGCTGCTTGCCGCGCATAACGGGCTTTAACGTGTGGCGTCCTCTTCATTTCGGGTCTCCTCGCAATGCACGTCGATGGTTATTTGCGTCCATAGCTATCTTCAAAACGCACAATGTCGTCCTCGCCCAGATAGGCGCCCGACTGAACTTCGATGAGATGCAATGGGAGACGGCCCGGATTCTCCAGACGGTGCGTCGTGCCTTGCGAGATATAAGTCGACTCATTCTCGCGCAGGAGTTTCGTTTCGTCGCCGCAGGTGATGCGGGCGGTTCCGCTGACGACAATCCAGTGTTCGGCGCGGTGATAATGCATCTGCAAGCTCAACTGAGCGCCGGGCTTCACCATGATGCGTTTGACCTGAAAGCGGTCGCCGAAATCGACGGTCTGATAAAATCCCCACGGCCGGTAGACGCGGCGGTGATGCATGGATTCGGTGCGGTTGTTCTTCGACAGCGCATCGACCATATGCCCGACATCGGCGCAGCGATCCGCCGAGGTGACGAGAATCGCGTCTTCGGTCGCTATGACCACGATATCGCTGAGGCCGAGGGCGGCGACCAGCGGGCCTTCGGTGCGGATGTAGGACCCGCTGACGTCTTCGGCGATGACGTCGCCATGCAGCACGTTGCCGTCGTCGTTACGCTCATGGGCGCCCATCAGCGCATGCCAGGAGCCGATATCGTTCCAGCCAAATTCCGCGGGAAGAACTGCAGCCCGGTCCGTCTGCTCCATGACGGCATAATCGATGGAGATGCTGGGCGAGGCTGAGAAGGCCTCTTCATCGAGATGGAAGAAGCGATCGTCATCATGCCCGTTGGCGATAGCACCGGCGCAGGCGCGCAAAATTTCGGGATGAAAGCGGTCGAGTTCCGCGAGATATTCGGCGGCGGGAAGCAGGAAGATGCCGGAATTCCAGTGGAAAGTGCCGCCGCGAAAATAGGTCTCCGCTGTCGGTTGGTCGGGCTTCTCGACGAATTGCTCGAGTTTGTGAACGCCATCAAGCCCACCAAGCGCCTCTCCCGCCTCAATATATCCATAACCTGTTTCCGGCCGCGTCGGTGTAATGCCGAATGTCACAAGATGACCGAGCGCCGCAGCCGGAGCCGCCTGCATCACCGCGCGCCGCAGCCCCTCGACATCGGCAATGAGGTGATCGGACGGTTGCACGAACATGATGGCGTTGGGATCTCGCGCCACGAGAAGAAGCGCAGCGGCGGCGAGCGCAGGCGCCGTATTCCGACGGCAGGGCTCAAGCACAATACGCCACGGCTCGACGCCGATTTGCGTCAGTTGCTCGGCGACGTGAAAGCGGTGCTCTTCGCTTCCGATGACAAGCGGCGAGGCAAAAAACGGATCAGCGGTACGCGCTGCCGTTTCTTGCAGCATCGTCTTGTCGGAGATGAGCGGCAACAGCTGCTTGGGGTAAGACGAACGTGACAGCGGCCATAGCCTCGTGCCGGAGCCACCACACAAAAGCACTGGATATATCTGTCGCGCTTTCTCTTTGGTCGCGGCATTCTGCGCCGCTTCGCTTTTCTCCATGACGTTCATGGCTCACCTTTATCGATCGCTATCGCCATGGCTCTGCGCTTGTCGCGAAGCGGGCGAGTTCGGCGAAAATCTCGCATCGTGAGCGTGGCCGACACCATCGCGCCGTTCGAGTGATCAAAACGTGGCACGAGTGGCACGGCTGTAGCCGTCAGGGCACCCGCGTGGATCGTGTGTCCCTATAAAAAGATTTGCGTTGGTGAGAGTGACAACGACCACGTTGTTGTCACAACCTCGCCTTTCTCGTCCCATAGTCTGCGGGTGTTGTGTTGGCACAGCGACCGGCAAGGTCTTCGCCCGAATTTCACGGCGACAATTTATGAGCGAGGAATGGGACGATGGATGATTTCATCGACGGAATTGAAGCTCATATCGCGGGGCTCCGACGATATGCTCTGGCCCTTGTCGGGAACATCGCTGACGCGGATGACCTGCTACAGGAGAGCCTGAGGCGGGTTCTTTCTTATGCTGCGGATCGCGATGATATCGAAAATTGGCAGGCCTATCTTTATACGACGATGCATAACGTCCGCAGCGGCAACTTCGCCAAGGCAAAAGCGGGCAATCACGTTCCGCTTGAAGATTTTGCCGAGCAGGTTTCGTGCCCGGCGCCTCAACATGCGCATATCGAATATCAGGATCTCAATCGCGCACTGGCTCTGCTTCCCGCCGATCAAAAGGAAGTCGTGCTGCTTGTAGGGCTCGAGGGGCTTTCATACCGCGAAGTTGCGGATGCGCTCTCAATTCCATTGGGAACGGTGATGTCCCGGTTGAGCAGAGGCCGTGCGGCGCTGCGTCGCGCGATGAGCGGTCAACCGATCGACGAACAGGCCGACGGAGCAGTTGACGATGCGGGCCTGCATGAAGCCGAAGCAAGCTGACCGCTTCAGGCAGTTCTCAAAGATCGTAAAGCCAGTGCGGGCCGACGAATTCCCGCCCGTCATCTTGTCCCACTTCCGTTTCGATCAGGGCCGTGGTCTGCGCGTTGAGGCGCGAGATCAGATCGCGATGGCGTTCCGGCGATAGCGCCAGATTGTCGAGCTCGTTGGGATCGGTTTCGGTGTCGTAAAGCGCCAGATCATTATGCGCCAGAAGCGATTCCCAATCCGTCGGAATGTGATGCTCACCCATTGCGAAGAAGCGGGCGAATTTGTAACGGCCGTCGAAAACGCCCCTGTGCAGCCCGCGATTTGTCATCGACGGTCCGAGGTGGCCAAGTTTTAATGACTCCACGAAGAGCGCCCACATGCTTGGCGTCTTTCCCCCGCGCATCATGCCCTCCATTACTTGCGGGTCGATATAGAAGGGGACGCCGTAATT
>DASYEM010000026.1:0-35496 GCA_036499025.1 Parvibaculum sp.
CGGCCAAGCGGTCGAGCAGGCGCAACAACCGCCACTTGATCTCGCCGTCGCACTCATCAGCGGAAGCGCAGCTTACCTGCGGTGGCTTGCCGGATTGGATCAAACTCGGCAGGCGGAAGGGCCAACGGGGGGAAAGTCAAAACCGGCATAGCGTTATTCCCTCTCAGATTTTTCGGCCAACTTTTAGTCCGCCATATGCGCCCTTGACTGTCACACCGACTGTCACACAAATGGTCGCACATTTGGCGAGCGACGCCAGAAGACCTGCCAGATCAGGGCCATAGCGAGAGGCCGGGGCGAATCCTAGTCCCCCAGCCAGCTTCTCTCGGTATCACGGCGCAAACGCCACAGGTCGACCATGAGTAGGTGGGCGGCGGTGGCCCGCGCTCGATACATGCCCATATTCAGATCGCTGGTTTCCCGCGCGCCTTCGCCGGGTCGGCGCTGCCGCGCGAAGCCTCATCGGCGAAAATTGAGATTCCCTAAAAAATTGGGCCCCGGAATATCTTCCGGGGCCCAATTCAACATATCTGTGGGGGGCACAGATATGCCGACCTGATCGATTGACGATCAGAACGCGTAGCTCACGTCGAAGGTCGCGAAGTCGCGGTCTTCGAACTGGTTTTGGATGGCATTCCCGCGCGAGGCCGTCCACTGGATGCCAGCGCTCCACGAGCTCTGGTAGTTCGCGCGGACACCGACAGACAGCGTCTTGCGATTGTCGAGGAAGCCAGGTCCGATCGGTCCGGCAGCGGTGCCGAAATCCTGTCCGAACTGGATGCCCGGTATCAACGTCCACGGCGTGCCGAAGGCGTTGTTATACTGAGCGTTCGCGATCAACCGGTAGCCGTGCGAGAAGCTGTCCGGGTGATAGAGCCGAAAGGCTGGATTGGTCAGCGGGTTCAGAGCCATGCTCGGCACCTGAAACTCAGACATCGACGCAGACATCGCTTGAAGCTCGTTCTGCGAGACATCAGGCAGCCACTGAAAACCCCAGTTCGCCACCAACACTATCAAGTCGGCTCTCAAGGCATGCGTCGCCCAATCGGACGTCGGAAGAGTCGAGACCGTCGAGATCTGGCCGGACACCGCATCGGTGCGGACATAACCATCCGGGAAAGCGCCCGGAGTCATGTCGTAAGGAAGCAATGATGCGGGAACGCCAAGTCTGTCGGAGAGATGAGCGAGCAGCTCTTCACCGGCAGAGAGCGAGAAGGGCAAGTTAGGCTGGAAGACCGCTTCGCCCGAGAAAGCCGTGCCATAGAGGAAATCTTCGAGCACGGTAGAGAAGCTTGCGCCGAAAAGCTTGATGTCTTCGGGATAAGCAGCGCGGAAAGCCTGGCCGGTTCCTCCGAGCGAGACTGGATTTTCATTCTGGTATTCGATGAAAGGCAGATTGGAATGATAGTTGACGTAATAGAGCCCGAGCTCCGTGCCGTCATTCAGCCAATCGGCGTTATAACCGAGCTTGAGTCCGTATTGTCCAAAGTCGCGTGGCTCTTCGGACTTCGTGACCCAAAGCTGGTCGGCCAAGGTTCCGGGGCCATCCCCCGTCAGGTTAATATAAGAGCCGCCAGGTCCGATCGCATCGGCGGGCGAGAAGAAGGTGCCGACCGGGTCGATGATCGTGTGGCGCCATTTAAAGCCGGCCCATGCTTCGAGGTTGAAGTCGTCGGGCAGGCCAATCGAGCCATAGAGCATTTCTTGCGGCAGCAGGGCTTCTTTGATTTCGGCGCCCGGCGTGCGGATCGCACCGACGTCAACTGAAAGGAACTGGTTGATGCCGCCCTGAATGGCGAGGCTTTCGCCCCAGTTCACGACCTGCTTGCCGAAACGTACGTTGAGCGGCAGCGCGCCCACATCGAAATTGCCGTAAACGAAAGCGTCGAGAAGACGCACGTCCCAAGCGGCTGCGTTATGCGCGTCATTGCCGCGAACGGAGTCGTCCAGCGGACGACTGCCGTAGTCGGTCTGATGCTGTCCGGCGACCTGATCGCCGATATAGTCGTAGAAGCCCTTGACGCGAACGAAGGCGCCATAGTTCTGCCACTTCAACTGACCTTCGCTGACGAACTTGAGCGTCTCCGCATAAGCATCGCCACGACCGAAGTTGATGTCGCCGTCATCGGTGTTGACATCATTGCCTTGGCCGGTTGCATCGACGGGACAACCTCCGTTCACGATGGCAATCTTCGTGCAGCTCTGCTTGCTCGTGCGCATGCCGATGCCGAGCGAGACCGTATTGTCGAGCGACACGGTGACTTCACCGAATTTAAAATCGGTTGCCCATGCGGGCGCAGCGATACCTGCCCAGCCGATGCATACTGCAGCTGCCAGATATGACAGGCGTTTGACCTTACTCATGACTTCATTCCCCGATAAACCTGCCCTGCTCCAGGCAATTGTTTTCCTTTCGGGCATGCGCAATTGTTCGCCGCCATCCCTTTGACCGGACAGGCAGCGGGCAACATTCCCGAAATAAGGCGTGAACACCCGCCTGCGTCGCCAAAGCGACGCGATATGGGCGCGTTACGACTCTCCTCCTCGAAGCGGCATATCTCGCCGCCTTGTTCTTACTTCTTAGTTTTATCCGATCGTATTATTCGATCACTTTACTAATTCAACTGATCTAACATTTCCGTCAAGAGCCTTTGCCGATGCGGACGCCGTTATGAGTTTTTACAAAATTGAGTTGTGTTCGGCGCGCCACAGAAATTACATCGTGGACTGTCGAATGAGCTGGGGGACGTAGCGTCGCGCGACGGAAGCCGCGGCAAGCTCGCCATGACGCTCACGGAAATGTGATACGCCTCGAAAGTGCGAGGGAGAAAGAAAACATGAGCGAAACAAACAATCCCGATGCCGAAGCAGAATCGCTTCTCGCCGCGATGACGACTCCGAAGCGTCGTGTGCGACCGCGCATCGCGGAAGCGCTGCGCGACGCCGACGACATCGAAGTCGATACGCCCTACGGAAAAGTGATGGCTTGGAAATTGGGCAAGGGAACGGCGACGCTGCTGGTACATGGCTGGGAAGACGATAATTGCCTGTGGGGCGCGATTGCCGACAAGTTCGCCTATAACGGTCGCGCGGTGATCGCCTTCGATCTGCCTGGGCACGGATTTTCACCAGCGGAAGACGCCTCGCCCAAAGCCGCCTCCGCGGCCGTGCGCGCGGTGGCGGAAGCTTGCGGCCCTATCGACAGCATCGTCGCGCATTCCTATGGCTGCCCTGTCAGCATGCAGGCAATGAGCGACGGACTGGCGGTGAAGCGCATTGCGCTGATTGCGACGCCCATTCCGAAAATGTCGCAACGCTGGGAGCGCGCCGAACGCAGGGGCGTGCCGCCCGACGTGATCGACCGCGCCAAGACATTGTTTGCCGCGCGGCAGGCGTCTGAGCCGCCCGCCTACGACATGGAAGCAGCAGCGGAGCAGATGACAGCGAAAGCTCTCTTCGTGCATTCGCTCGACGATGAAGAGTGCCCTGCTTCCAATTCGCAGACGCTGAAACGCGCATGGCCAGGCTCTAAGCTGATCCTCGTCGATGAACTCGGCCACCGGCTCATCGCGCAGGATTCAACGACGCTCGACCGCGTTGTCGATTTCATCGAAGGCTTCGAGAAATAAACCTAAGCCTGTTTCTTTGCCGTCTTGTTGGAGAAGGCCGCGATGCGCGCCTGCATATCGGGACCGACCCCTTCACTGTGGACGATCTCATGGGAAAGGCCAGCAATGAGCGGCAAGCCGTCCGTGTCCTTCAGCAGCTTCTTGTTGGCACGGTTGCTGAACCATGAATTTGCAAGGATGGATTGAGCGAGCGTGGCAAGCGCCGCGTCGAACTCCGCGTCGGCCACGCAGATATTGGCAAGGCCGATGGCCAGCGCCTCTTCACCCGGAAAGGTGCGGCAAGTGAACATCATTTCGCGCGCCCTGGGCACACCGACGCGGCGTGGCAGGCGCTGGCTCATGCCCCATACGGGCGTCAGCGACCATTTGGCATGTGTGTCGGCAAATTTCGCGGACTGCGCGGCGACGATAAGATCACCAGCCAATGCCAGTTCGAGCGCGCCCGTGTAGCAATGGCCATGCACGGCGGAAATGACCGGTTGCGGCAGGTTCGCCAGTCGCTCGATGGTGTGGGCCTGAAAATTCGGCTTAGGCGGACGCTCGCCATGCGCAATGTCGCCAAGATCATGGCCAGCTGAAAAGCATTTGCCCGCGCCGCGAACAATCACCAGACCGACCCTATCGATATCTTTCTCGATTGCCGCGACATGGGCGTCGAGTTCGATGAACATTTCGACATTGAGCGAGTTGAGCTTATCGGGCCGGTTCAGTGTCAGCGTCGCGAGGCCATCGCGGTCTTCGCGCAATACGAGATTGGTCATGGGTCTCTCCCTGTTTTTTATTTAAGTGTTTTCATTATCCGTTGCGGGCGCTGATACCGCCATCGACCGTGTAGATGACGCCGCTTGTATAGCCAGCGCGGTCCGAGGCCAGAAAGGCCATCAGGTCGGCAATCTCGCGGGGCTTGGCGGGCCGCCCGAGCGGAAAGCTCTTCATCATTTCGGGATATTTGTTCTCGTCGTTGAAACGCGTCAGCGCGGCGCGTTTCATCAGCGAGACGATGCGGCCCGTCTCGACCGGGCCGGGATTGATGCCGACGACGCGGATATTATCGTCGAGGCTGCGCCCGCCCAACGCGCGGGTGAAGGCCATGAGCGCGGCGTTGCCGGCGCTGCCTGCGATGTAATTGAAATCGAAGCGTTCGCCCGCGGCGCCGATGTCATTGATGATGACGCCGTGGCCGCGCGCTTTCATGCCCGCGTAAACGAGACGCGTCAGATTGATGTAACCGAAAACCTTCAGGTCCCAGGCGTGACGCCATGTGGCCTCGTCAATCTTGTCGAGCGAGCCGCCGGGGATATCGCCTGCATTGTTGATGAGGATGTCGATATCGGATGTCTCCGTCGCCAGCCGTTCGATGTCGGCGGACTGGCGCAGGTCGACAGGATGGATCGTCACCTCGACTGCATGGACTTTATGCAAATGTCCGGCGAGGTTTTCTAGATCCTTCTCGCTGCGGGCGGCAAGATGAAGGTGACACCCCTCTTCCGCCAGCGCCTCAGCCGCCGCGGCGCCAATGCCCTTGGAGGCTCCGGTCACGAGCGCACGCTTGCCGCGCAGATGCAGGTCCATATCGTCCTCCCGCCATTCTGTTTGACGGGAGCATAGCCGGTTTGACGCCGTTCAGGTCAAGCGCGCGGTTTGTTCGGCTTCTGCTTGCTGTAGTTCGGCTTGCCACCCGGTTTGCCGCCGGGCTTACCCGCATATTTCGGCTTGGGCTTGCCTTTGTATTCGGGCTTGCCTGCGGGCTTCGGACGATCTGAGAAGCTGAGGCGTTCGGATGGATTGCGCACGTCGCCGCGATCAGGCTTTGATGGAGCGCGCGGCGCATCGGGCTTACGCGCTTCATCGCGCTTCTCGAATTTCGGCTTGCCTTCGTGCTTCGGCTTTCCCTCAAACTTGGGCTTTCCTTCGTACTTGGTTTTGCCTTCGTATTTCTTCTTGCCATCGTGATTGGGCTTTGCCCATTCCTTCGGCTTGTGCACAGGCGCCGCTTCTTCCCGCGACGCATCGGGATGGGAGTCTGGCTCGGGCGTGAAGCGCGGCTGCTGCTCGCGCGGCTCCCAATTGCTTTTCGCCCTTTGTTTGCTCTTGTCGTATTTGTTCGGGCGTGGGCGCTGGTTCGGCTCGCGATCGACAATATCGGCATCGGGCGTGGAGACGGGCTCGGACAATTCGGCGCCGGGCTTCATCGGCTCGATACGGACTTCGCCTTTGGGTATCTGCCGCACATTGGCGAGGAAGCTTTCGGAGAACTCGCCCGCGATCTCGACACGGGTTTCGTGCTCAAAAATCTTGATCGCGCCGATCTCGCGTTTGGTGATGCCGCCCTGACGGCAGATCATCGGCAGGAGCCAGCGCGGATCGGCATTCTTTTCGCGTCCGACATTCATGCGGAACCAGATGCTGCCGCCTGCAAGCGCGGGGCCGGTCTTTTTCGGACGCGGCGCGGATTCGCGTTGCGGATCGCGCGGTTCGCGTTCGCGGCGGCTGCGCGGCTCACGCCCATCGCTCTTGTCGCGGCTTTCGCGATATGTGCCCGGATCAAGAATGTCTTCGGGCGCGGGCAAGCCCGAACGATAGATGCGGACCAGCGCCGAGGCGATGTCTTCCGCCGAGCGTTCGGCCAGCAGAGCCTTTGCCATGACCAGATCGTCTTCGGTCTGTTCGTCGTTCAGCAGCGGGCTTTGCAGCAGGCGCTCCTGATCGAGCTTGCGGATTTCATCCGCTGAAGGCGCTGGGGCCCATGACGGCTCGATGCGCGCGTGGCGTAGAATGATGTCGGCCTTGCGGCGGCGCGATTGCGGGACGAGAAGAACACTAACGCCCTTGCGCCCTGCCCTGCCCGTGCGTCCACTGCGATGCTGCAAAACTTCCGGGTCGTGCGGCAGATCGGCATGAATAACGAGACCGAGATTGGGCAGGTCGATGCCGCGCGCCGCGACGTCGGTCGCAACGCAGACGCGGGCTCGGCCATCGCGAAGGGCTTGCAGCGCGTGGTTGCGTTCGCTCTGGCTCAATTCGCCCGAAAGCGAGACGGCGGAGAAACCGCGTTCCGAAAGGATCGCCTGCAAATGCCGCACACTCTCGCGGGTGTTGCAGAAAACAATGGCACTCGGCGCTTCAACGAAGCGCAGCACGTTGACGACAACATGCTCGATCTCGCGCGGGGCGACAGCAATGGCGCGATATTCGATGTCGGCATGGCCGCGCTCATTACCGCCCGCCTGAATGCGCCAAGCGTCGCGCTGATATTTCTTGGCAAGACTGACGATTTCCTTCGGCAGGGTCGCCGAAAAGAGAAGCGTGCGGCGGTCGGCGGGTGTCGCTTCAAGAATGAATTCGAGGTCTTCGCGGAAACCCAGATCGAGCATCTCATCGGCTTCATCGAGGACGACGGCCTTGAGGTTCGCGATTTTCAGGCGACCGCGCTCGAGATGATCGCGAAGACGGCCCGGCGTGCCGACAACGATATGCGCGCCTTCGTTCAACTTGCGCGCTTCGCTCTTGGGATCCATGCCGCCGACGCAGGAGACGACGCGGGCTTCGGCATATTGATAGAGCCATGTCAGTTCACGGTGAACCTGGAGCGCCAATTCGCGCGTCGGCGCAATGATAAGCGCGACGGGGTCGCCTGCCCGGCCTAGAAATTCGGCCTCGCCGAGCAAGGTCGAGCCCATGGCGATGCCGTAAGCGACTGTCTTGCCCGAACCGGTCTGAGCGGAGACGAGCAGATCGCGTCCATCCGCTTCCGGCTCCATGACGGCGGTCTGAACCGGCGTCGGATCGTTATATTCGCGCTCGATGAGCGCGCGGGCGAGCGGAAGAGCGGTCGGGGGGAATGCCACGGGTGAAGGAGCCTTGTGCCTTGAGGGTGCCCGATGCCAGGGGGCTGAACGAGCGCGCTCCTGCCGGGAGACCGGGCAATAGCGCGGTGCGCGCAACTAGTCACGCGCGATCTTCGCACATTTACTGTTTTAGTCGCATTTTGGGGCGTTTAGCGCCCTTTTGCGACGTTAAAGCGCATCGTCCGGCGTCAGAGCGCTAATATCCGCTTGGCGATGATGTTCTTTTGAATCTCATTCGAGCCGCCATAGATCGACTGTGCCCGCGCCCCAAGATACTGCGCGACGGAGGGCGCGGCGGCGGCTGGAATGGCGAAATTGTCCGAGCCCTCGGGCACGACCGAGTCCGGGAACGCCGGCTGCGCATACGGACCGAAAGCCTCGACGCCAAGTTCCGTGATGTCCTGGGCCAGCTCGGTGGCGATGACCTTCAGAATCGATGATTCCTCACCCGGCGCACCGCCATCGGCAACAGAGGCCAGAACGCGCAACACGGTCAATTCGAGCGCATCGAGGCGGGCCTCGAGTTCGCTGAGCTTGCGAGCGAAAGCCGGGTCTTGCAGAACGGTGCCGCCATCCGAAGTGGTCTTGCCTGCGGTGGCGCGAATGTTGCGAAGCTGTTTCCGCTTGCCCGCCACATGCGCATAGGAGGTGCGCTCATGACCGAGGAGGTAATTGGCATAGGTCCAGCCCTTGCCCTCATCGCCGATGCGGTTGACCTGCGGCACGCGGACATCGACGAAATCGACGGCATTCAGAGAATGCTTGCCGTCGATGGTGATGATCGGACGCACCGTAATGCCCGGCGTCTTCATGTCGATACAAAGAAAGGTGATGCCCTCTTGCTTCTTGCCGGAATTATCGGTGCGCAGAAGACAGAAAATCCAGTCGGCATGTTGAGCAAGGCTCGTCCAGATTTTGGTGCCGTTGACGATGTAGTCGTCGCCAGCGGGTTCGGCGCGAGCCTGTAGCGAAGCAAGATCGGAGCCGGACTCTGGTTCGGAATAGCCTTGCGCCCAGAAGGTCGTGCTGTTGAGAATTCCGGGCAGCCATTGCGTCTTTTGCGCCTCGGTGCCGAAGGTGTAGATCACCGGACCAACATAGAGGAGGCCCATCGGCACGACGTTGAGCGCGCCCGCGCGTTCCAGCTCCTCGTCGAAAATATACTTCTGGTTGGAAGTCCAACCGGTTCCGCCAGCGTCCTTCGGCCAGTTGACGGCGACCCAGCCTTTGCTGTCGAGCGCGCGTTCCGAACGCTGATAATCGGCCTTTGACGGCGAATGACCGCGCGCCATTTTCGCGATCAGATCTTGCGGATATTCGGTCTCGAAGAAATGCCGGACCTGTATCCGAAATTCTTCGTCGGCCGGCGTGAAAGAGAAGTCCATAACCGATCCCCGCATTCGTCAAATACGGGCGGATTTATAGCAGATCGCAAGGCGGATGCGCCTGCTACTTCGCCGTTTCGGGCGATCCGCAAGCGATGACTGCCGTCGGAAACGAGACCGCCGCTGCGGCAGCCTCAAATCTGCCCACTGGGATATCGCCTCTCGCCGTCGAGGGTTAGGAGATCGCCATAGAGATCGACACGACGGTCACGAAACACACCCCACTCGAGGCGGGCTTGCCGATTGCGTTCGAGATCGAAGGTTGCGGTCAGAACGGCTTCCTCCGTCTCGCTCGCTTCGGCGATTTTCTTGCCTGTGTTGTCGGCAATGAATGACGAACCGTAGAAAGTGATTTCGCTGGTCCGGCCCACTTCGCGCCCGATGCGGTTCGAAGCAATAACCGGTGTCAGGTTGGCTGCCGCATGACCCTGCATTGTGCACTGCCAGTGATCGCGGGAATGGATCGACGCGTCATGCGGCTCTGAGCCGATGGCTGTCGGATAGCAGATGATGTCGGCGCCTTTCAGCGCCAGGATGCGAGCAGTCTCGGGAAACCATTGATCCCAGCAGACGGCTGCACCCACTTTTCCGACTTTCGTTTCCCAGACCTGAAAGCCGGTATCGCCCGGCGAGAAATAATACTTCTCGCCATAGCCGGGACCATCAGGAATGTGCGACTTGCGATAAAGCCCCAGCACTTCACCATCGGTGTCGATCATCACCAGCGTATTGAAGAGCGCATTGTTCGCCCGCTCATAAACCGAGACCGGCAGGACAACACCGAAGCGACGCGCCAGTTCCCGCATCCGTCGCACCGCCGGGTTTTCGTCGATGGGCAATGCGAGATGTAGAAAATCGGGCGCTGTGTCCTTGCAGAAATAGGGTGTCTCGAAAAGCTCCTGAATCAGGATGAACTGAGCGCCCTGCTCGGCAGCGCGGGTCACCAGCTTTTCCGCCCTGACGATGTTTTCGTCGCGGTCGGCACCGCAAGCCATCTGGGTGGCGGCAACAGTCAATTCGGTCATGGCGGGCCTTTCGTTTTACAGCGAGCAAATGACATGCCCTTCAGGAAGGCAAGCGGCTTTCCGCACACATATTGTCCATAATACAGCGCGATCACGGAGATTCACGTCTACGTGTTTTGGTGAAATAGGTATCCAGGCAGAGGTCGGCACGGATTAGAGTGCTTCAAACAGGAGCTGCTCCATGACCGACACTCGCATCGCCAACGAGCCTCCCCGCTCCATCCACACCCTCGTCGTGCGCCTCACGCATTGGATCAACGCCTTCGCGATGGTCTGCATGATCGGGAGCGGCTGGCAGATTTATAATGCGTCGCCGATATTCAGTTTCAAATTCCCGCCTGAACTGACGCTAGGCGGCTGGCTGGGTGGAGCCTTGGCCTGGCATTTCGCAGCCATGTGGCTTCTGGTTCTGAACGGCATCGTCTATCTCGCTTATGGCATCGCCTCAGGTCATTTGCGAAAGAGCTTCCTGCCTCTATCTCTGCGCGTCATTTTGCAGGACGCCGCCGCTGCATTGGCATTTCGCCTTATGCATTCGCTCGGCCGCTACAACGCGGTGCAAAAATCGCTCTATATAGGCGTCTTACTTCTCGGCGTCCTTGTCGTGCTGAGTGGGCTGTCGATTTGGAAGCCCGTACAGCTTCAGCTGCTCACCGCCTTGTTCGGAGGATATGATTTCGCGCGCGTCGTGCATTTCGCCGCGATGACCGGAATCGTGCTGTTCATCATCGTCCATTTGACGCTCGTCGCGCTGGTGCCGACCACACTGCTCCCCATGATAACGGGGCGCGCACCGGCGCCGCGTCGTGAGGAAAGCCACAAATGACGTTGCCCCTTCATCCCAAGCGCGTACGCATGACCGAGATCGAACCAGAGATCAAAAGCATCGAGCGGCGCATGTTTCTGCGTCAAGGTCTTTCGCTGGGCGCGCTCACCATGCTTTCAGGGTGCAATCTTGCCGATGGCGACGCGGTCGATCGCGTTCTCTTTGCCATGTCGAAGTGGAACGACCGTGTGCAGGCGGCTCTGTTCAACCCCGCTCGCCTCGCGCCGACTTACCCTGAGAGCGCAATCACCGATCCTTTCCCGTTCAATGCTTTTTACCAGGAAAAGGATGCGCCCATTGTCGATGGTGCGAGCTATCGGCTGCAATTGTCGGGCATGATCGCGAACAAGAAGCCCTGGACCATCGCCGAGCTTCGCGCTCTTCCCCAGGAAACCCAGGTGACGAGACATATTTGCGTCGAGGGCTGGAGCGCCATTGGAAAATGGGGCGGCGTCCCCTTCCGAACTTTTCTTGAACGCATCGGCGCCGACACGGCGGCAAAATATGTCGGATTCAAATGCGCGGACAAATATTATTCGAGCATCGACATGGCGACGGCCCTGCACCCGCAAACGTTACTTGCCCTCGATTATGGCGATGATGCCTTGCCGACGAAATACGGCTACCCCATGAAACTCCGCGTGCCGACTAAGCTTGGTTTCAAGAACCCCAAACACATCGCGGAAATTTATGTGACGAATGATTATCCCGGGGGCTACTGGGAAGATCAGGGCTACAACTGGTTCAGCGGATCGTAGATTCCCCGCAAATCCGTCTGATTCAACACGAAACCGCCCTGCTCTTCATGCGTTAGATGTGTGAGCAAAGGAGCGTTTTCATCATGTCGCAATTACGCCAGACCCTCTTGACCCGCCCGATTTTTCATTGGGCTCGCGGTGTTCTGCCGAAAATGTCGGCGACCGAGCGCGAAGCCATCGAGGCGGGCGACGTGTGGTGGGATGCGGACCTGTTTACCGGCAATCCGAACTGGCAAAAGTTGCTCGATACGAAGCCCGCGAGCCTCAGCATTGAGGAACAGGCTTTTATCGACGGACCGGTCAACGAGCTCTGCGCGATGCTCGACGATTGGAAAATAAATTGGGAATTGCGCGACCTTCCGCCGGAAGTTTGGGCCTTTCTCAAAGCACAAAGATTCTTCGGCATGATCATTCCAAAAGAATATGGCGGCCTGGGCTTTTCGGCCTTCGCTCATTCCGAAGTCGTGCGCAAGATTTCGACGCGCTCCGTGTCGGCTGCCGTTACCGCCATGGTTCCCAACTCTCTCGGGCCCGGCGAATTGCTCATGCAGTTCGGCACCGACGAGCAGCGCAAGTATTGGTTGCCGCGGCTGGCGGATGGGCGGCAAATTCCCTGCTTCGGATTGACGAGCCCCGAGGCGGGTTCGGATGCTGCGTCCATGATCGATATCGGCGTGGTCTGCCATGGCAGATATGAAGGTCGCGAGACGCTCGGGATACGCCTCAACTGGCATAAGCGTTACATCACCCTCGGCCCCGTGGCGACGGTTCTGGGTTTGGCGTTCAAACTTCACGATCCCGACCATTTGCTTGGCCAGAATGAAGATCTCGGCATCACCGTCGCGCTGATCCCCACCAACACGCCCGGCGTTGAGATTGGTCGCCGGCATCTTCCGGCGATGCAGGTCTTCCAGAATGGCCCGAACAGAGGCAACGACGTCTTCGTGCCGCTCGATGCGATTATCGGCGGGGCGGAACGAGCCGGACAAGGCTGGAAGATGCTGATGAGCGCGCTGGCCGCCGGTCGCGGTATCTCTCTGCCGTCGCTCTCCGCCGCTGGCGCCTCTTTCTGTGCCTATACGACCGGCGCATATGCGCGCGTGCGCACCCAGTTCGGCATTTCCATCGGCAAGTTCGAAGGCATTCAGGAACGGCTGGCCCGGATTGCGGGTACTGCCTATACGCTTGACGCCGCGCGGCGTCTGACATGCGCGGGGCTCGACGAGGGACACAAGCCCTCGGTCATTTCGGCCATCATGAAAAGCCAGGCGACTGAGCGCATGCGTGTTGTCGTCAACGACGCCATGGACATTCATGCAGGCAAGGCGGTGATCGACGGACCGCTCAACTATATGGGCACGCTCTATCGTTCATTGCCGGTCGCGATCACCGTCGAAGGCGCGAATATCCTGACGCGCAGCCTCATCGTCTTTGGGCAAGGCGCGATCCGCGCTCACCCTTACCTTCTGAAAGAGATGCTCGCACTTGGAGATGATAGTCACGCACGCGGCCTCAAGGCATTCGACGACGCTTTCTGGAAGCATGCCGGACACGGGGTGAAGACAGCTTTTCGCGCGTTTGGACGCGCCCTGACGAACGGACGCTTCGCCGACGCGCCCGATGCCGGTGCAACGGCTCGGTTTTACGGTCGGCTCGGTCGTTATTCCGCCGCCTTCGCCCTCGTTTCCGACATGGCCTTGCTGACGCTTGGTGGCAGCCTGAAGCGCAAGGAGCTGCTGTCGGCGCGGCTCGGCGATATTTTATCCGAACTCTATCTGCTGTCCGCCGTTCTGAAACGGTGGGATGACGAAGGTCGACAAGCCGAAGATCTGCCCATTGTCGAATGGTGCATGGAGACCGGTTTTTCGACCATGAGCCAGCGCCTCGACGAGGTCATCAACAATTTACCGAACCGGCCAGCCGCGTGGTTGCTTCGCCTGTTCACTCTTCCCTTTGGACGCGGGCGGGCTGGGCCCACCGATGAAGTTACTCAGGCTTGCGCCGAGCTTCTGCTTGCGCCCTCAAAGGCGCGCGACCGGCTCACCGCGGGAATTTTCCATGGTCCCGGCAATGAGGGGCTCACGCGCCTTGAGACCGCCTTTGCCCTTGTCACCGAGAGCCAAAGCATCTCCGACCGGCTGCACAAAGCCGGGATCGGAGACTCGCAGGAAGCGCAAAAGCGGGGCATTATAAGCGCCGAGGAAGCCAGACAACTGGCTGCCGCATTGAGTGCGGTGAGCAAGGTTGTCGAGGTGGATGATTTTGCGCCCGAAGAGTTGTCTCCAAAGCTGAATGACAAAAATAATCCAGGCATCTCCGAGGCCTCGCCACGGCCATTGCGCAGCAGCGCCGATTGAGTTTCCGTGCTTATCCCCTTGCGCGGTACGGCAATGACGAGTGGCGCACTCCAGAGACACAGGGACGCGGACGCTCTCGCAGACGCTATCATCCGCGAAGTCGGCAGGGAGATCGTGTTGGCTTTGCCGCTCGGTCTTGGTAAAGCGAACCATGTTGCCAATGCGCTGTTTGCCCGCGCGGTTGCGGACCGATCGATAAATCTGAAAATTTTTACCGCGCTGACGCTTGAGAAGCCGCGCCCCTCCAGCGACCTTGAACGACGCTTCATGGGCCCTGTGGTCGAGAGGCTATTCGGGGACTATCCAGACCTAGCCTACGCGAATGCGATGCGCGACGGCCCTTTGCCTGCCAATATCGAAGTGAATGAGTTCTTCCTTCTTGCGGGGCGCTGGCTTGGCTCACCCCAGGCGCAACAAAGCTATATCTCAGCCAATTACACGCATGCGCTGCGCTACATTCTCGACCGCGGCGTCAACGTCGTTGCGCAGCTCGTGTCTTCCCGAGGCGTAGGCGATGGCGAACAATTCAACCTCAGCTGCAATACCGACATCACCCTCGATCTTTTGAAAGCGCGCGCAGACGGCAAGGCGAATTTCCTATTTGTCGGCGAGGTGAATGACCAACTGCCCTTCATGCCGGGCGCGGCGATCGTCTCCCCGTCCGCCTTCGCCCATATTCTCGAAGGCAAAAGCTTTTCACTTTTCGCGCCACCCAAAGAACCTATCGGACTTTCGGATTATGCGATCGGTCTTCACGTCGCCGGTCTGGTTCCCGACGGCGGCACATTGCAGATCGGTATCGGCTCAATGGGCGATGCCGTCGCGCAGGGTCTCATCTTACGTCACCGCGAAAATGCGGCGTTTCGCTCGGCGGTGTCTCTTTTGGCCGCAAAACCCGCCCCTGAAAACGGGCCATTCGAGGCCGGGCTTTACGGCGCGAGCGAAATGCTCGTCGACTCGTTTCTCGATCTCATGAAGGCCGGCATTCTCAAACGCGAAGTTGATGGCGTCGTTCTGCATGCGGGCTTCTTCGTCGGGCCTAAATCCTTTTACCAAGCTCTGCGCGACATGCCCGCTGCAGAAATATCCAAAATCGGCATGTCACCCATTTCATTCATCAACCAGCTTTACGGCGAGGAAGAGAAGAAGCGCCGGGATCGCGTCGGCGCGCGTTTCGTCAATAGCGCCATGATGGCGACACTGCTCGGCTCCGTGGTCTCGGACGGGCTTGATGACGGGCGTGTCGTTAGCGGTGTTGGCGGCCAGTATAATTTTGTCTCGCAGGCCTTTGCATTGGATGATGCCCGCTCCATCATCACGCTTCGCTCGACGCGTGAGAGCGGTGGAAAAACACTCTCCAATATCCGCTGGAATTACGGGCACACGACAATCCCGAGACATTTGCGCGACGTCATCGTCACCGAATATGGCGTCGCCGATATTCGGGGCAAGACGGATCGGGATACAATCGTCGCGATGCTGAGCATCACGGATGCCCGTTTTCAGGACGGGCTTCTGGAAGAAGCACGCAAAGCCGGGAAAATCGAAAAGACATTCAACATACCTGCAGCTTTCCGGCGAAACAGGCCGTCTCATGTCGAGAGCGCATTGAAATCTTTGAACGACGCCGGCCTCATCCCGATTTTTCCGTTTGGTACCGACCTGACGGAAACGGAATTGTTGCTGATGCCCGCGCTTCAGACGCTTAAAGCTGCCTCAGCGTCTCCGCTCAAACTCGTGAAATTGTTTGGTCTGGGTTTGACGCGGCCGGCGCGGCCAGAACAACAGGCTTGTCTCACTCGTATGGGGCTCAACGAACCTGAAGGGTTCACTCAACGGCTGTATTCGGTTCTGCTTCGCGGCGCGCTCGGATAGTCCAACGAAGTGTTCGGCATTATCTTTCTGCTTTGTCGGCCCAGAACGCCAAGGCATCGCGCAATCCGGTATCCAGGTCGCGCACCGGTCGAAATCCGACCTCGTCATGCAACCGGCGTGTAACAGCGACGATGTGAGGGGGTTCACCTGTGCGATCTGGAAGCGCACCCAGGCGCACCAGGTCAGGACGCCCCGCAAGTCGTCCGAGCGTCTGCACCAGATCGGCGACGGTGACGCCCTCTCCGCTCGCGATGTTCACTGATCCGCTCACAGCAGAGAGAGACAACGCCGATAAGGCTGCGCCAGCATCGCGCACATCCATAAAGTCTCTCACCGCAAGGCCCGCCGAGCAGAGAGCTTCCTCACCTTGCACGAGCGCACGAGCAACGGATGAGACCAGCCTGCCCGGATTTTCGTTCGGGCCATAGAGAAAGAAAAGGCGAGCCCAAGCGAGCGCCACGTCCGACTTATCGAAAAGCCCCTTCAACGCGAGATGCGCATTGATTTTTGTCTCATCGTAGAGCGTGTGCGACCTCAGTGGCGTCGTTACTTCGTCGCACGGAGCTTCGTCTGGCCAATCATACTCGTAGCAGGTACCCACGCAGACGAAACGCTTGGCGCCGGTCGATAAAGCAGCATGCGCCAAGGCCAGCGTCGCTGCGCCCCAGTCCGCGTTCTTGGGGTCGGTCCAGAATTTTCCGTGCTCAACACACCATGCGAGATGCAGAACGCAATCGGGCCGGACCTCATCCATTACGGCACTCGCCGCACCGGGGACAAGGAGATCCACCTGATGCCAAACAAAATCTCCATTGGCATCAGGCCTGCGGCGCGAAACAGCGTGAACTTCAGCGCCCGACAATATCAATGAGGTCAGAGCCTGAGAGCCCGCAAAACCAGATGCTCCTGTCAGGAGAACGCGCATGATTATCGCACTTTGTATTCGACGATCTCAAGCCGGGGCACAGCGGTCACAAAGCGCGCATTCCATTCACGCGCATAGGAAAGCTGCGCCATGACTTCCTCCTTGATATTCCAGGGAAGAATGACGATCCGGTCTGGGCGATCGATACGCAAATGCGCCTCGTCGACAATGGGAATGCGGCTGCCAGGCATGAATTTTCCCTGCTTCGCGGCAGCGCGGTCCACGACATAAGGCAGCAGATCGGGTCGAATGCCTGAGAAGTTCATCAACGTGTTGCCTTTTGCAGCGGCACCATAGGCGCCGACCTTCAGGCCTTCGCGTTTCGCCTCAATAAGAAAGGCGACGAAATCGTCTTTCACTTTTTCGGCGCGAGCCTGAAATCCCTCGTAAAAAACGGTGCCAGACATGCCCGCCGCGTTCTCGCGCGCCAGTATCTCACCGACACGCGGCGAGAGCTCATGAGGGCCACCTTGCTTTTGAGCATAAACGCGAAGGCTGCCGCCATGGGTTGGAAGCTCCTCGACGTCAAAAACACTCAGACCATTGGACTTGAAGATGCGATCGACGGCTATCAGCGAAAGATAGGAATAGTGTTCGTGATAAATCGTATCGAATTGGCAATCGTTCACGAGTTGCAGCAAATGTGGAAACTCGAAAGTCGAAACGCCCGCCGGCTTCAGAAGCGCTGCAAATCCCGAAACGAAATCATCGATATCCGGCACATGGGCGAGAACATTATTCGCCGCCGTGAGATCGGCCTGCTTGCCCGCTGCGGCCAATTCCCTTGCCAGCTCAATACCGAAAAAGCGTTCGACGATCTCAATGCCTTTTTCACGAGCGGCGCCGGCGGTGCTTGTCGTCGGTTCGACACCGTAGCAAGGAATGCTTCGCACCTTCACGTATTGCAGCAGGTAGCCGTCGTTCGCCGCCACTTCAACGACCATGCTTTTTTCACTCAGCGCGAAACGCTTGGTCATCGACTCGACATAGAGCTTGGCGTGAGCGAGCCAGCTGGACGATGTGGAACTGAAATAGGCATAGTCATGTGCGAAAAGATCCTCGCGGCCCGCGTGATCCTCTGTCTGCACCAGCCAGCACGACGTGCAGACAAGCACGCGCAGCGGATACCACGTCTCGGGCCCGCCCAAGGCGGCGGCTGTCAGATAGGCATTGGACGGCGGCGCAGCGCCAAGATCGACGAATGTCTGCGTGAGAGGAACCCCACAATGGCGGCACTTCACAATCCGGTCCTCTCACTCAGCAGCTTATGATTTCGATCTCGTTCCGATATTTCCGAGATGGCCAATGGCCAGGTTATAGCCAGCCTCGGATCGTCCGGCCTCAGCCCGTCTTCGGACGACGGCGCATAAGGCACGGAATGAAAATAGAGCATCTCGACATTATCGCTCAACGTCTGGAAGCCGTGGGCGAACCCTTCAGGAATGAGAAGGCTTCTCGAATTCTCGCCCGAAAGAATTTCGCCGTGCCAATGAAGATAGGTTGGCGAGTTCTTTCGAACGTCAACGGCGACATCAAAAACTTCACCGGCAAGACAACTCACCAGCTTTGCTTCTTCGTGAGGCGCATTCTGAAAGTGCATACCGCGCAATGTGCCCCGGTTGAGCGTCAAGGTACGATTGATCTGGGCAATGCCTCCCGCCCAGCCGGGTGTGCTCAGCTCTTCGGCACAAAACATACGCTCAAGCCAGCCACGCTCGTCGCCCATGCGGATGCGGTCAAGACGTACGAGGCCCGGTAAAGGCGTCTCGTTGATATCGAAGCGGTTGCTCATGGGATGCCGACTGGCGCTGTTACCGCGCGATAAAGTTCTTCATAGGCCGCGATCTGGGACAAAGTCGTCAGGCGCATATCCTTGCCGGCATTGAGCGCACGATACCACTCGGAAAGCCACTCGACACTCAGATGACCGGAGAGCTGATCCTTCCAGCCAAGCACGGAGCGCGCGCGACTTGAATCGATTTCGAGGTGCATCATTTCGCGAGGACCGACGTCATCAGCAGGTCGCCACTTATCACCCGCGCCGAGCGCCGACTGCACAGCCGCCGCAAGTTCAGCGACCGACAGGGGTGTGCTATCATGCGACGGACCGAAGTTGAGTGCGGACGGCACATCCGTGCGATCATCGAGAGCCCGGACAAAAGAAAAATAGCCGCTGAGGCAATCGAGAGCATGCTGCCACGGGCGGGCGGCATTTGGATTGCGAAGGATGACGGGTTCACCCGCGCGCGCCGCACGCCAGACATCCGGCACGATACGGTCTTGCGAAAAATCTCCACCGCCAATGACGTTGCCGCCGCGCGCGGTTGCAACGCGCACGCCCTTCTCATCGAAGAAAGAACGCGCATAGCTCGATGTAACGATTTCCGCGGCGGCCTTTGAGGCGGCGTAAGGATCGTGGCCGCCAAGAGGATCGCCTTCGCGAAAAGAAATGCCTCGTTCGGCATTTTCATAAACCTTGTCAGTCGTGACGACGAGGACGGTCTTCAGCGTTTCGACATAGCGGAGCACGTCGAGAAGATGAACCGTGCCCATCACGTTGGTCGCGAAATTCTCGACGGGCTCGACATAAGAACGGCGAACGATGGGTTGTGCTGCCATGTGGATGACGATCTCGGGTGCGGCGACGCGCACAACGGCATTCACCGTTTCACGGTCACGAAGATCGGCGATGTGTGAATGGATGCCCTTTTCGACGGAGGCCAATGTGAAGAGATTCGGCTCCGTCTCGGGTGAAAGAGAGAGGCCTGTCACGTCGGCGCCGAGCGACGAGAGCCAAAGCGTTGCCCATGATCCCTTGAAGCCGGTATGGCCGGTCAAGAGAACACGTTTGCCGCGCCAGAAGGCTTTATCGAGACCGTCGATCCGCAAACGCCTACTCCCAGATCTTCCACGGCGCCCTGCCGCTCGCCCAGAGTTCTTCGAGATGGTTTTTTTCGCGCAACGTATCCATCGGTTGCCAGAAGCCTTTATGGCGGAAGGCTTGCAACTGGCCGTCTCTCGCAAGGCGCGTCAATGGATCGCCCTCAAACGGCGTCGCGTCGCCATCGATGCGATCAAGAACAGAAGGTTGCAGAGCGAAGAATCCGCCGTTGATCCAGGCATTATCGCCCGGCGGTTTTTCAATAAAACGCTGGACGCTGTCGCCATCCATTTCAAGCGCGCCGTAACGGCCCGGCGGTACGACGCTGGTGAGCGTCGCTTCCTTGCCGTGCGCCTTGTGGAACGCGAGCAGCTTGTCGATTGCGACATCGGCGACACCGTCGCCATAGGTCATGCAGAAGGGCTCATCCTTGTCCAGATAATCTCGAACGCGTTTGACGCGACCGCCCGTAAGCGTTTCGGCACCCGTATCAACAAGCGTAATGCGCCACGGTTCGGCGGTCTTCTGATGAAATTCGATTTGTCCCGATTTCGCGTCGATGGTCACGTCCGACGAATGGAGGACGTAGTTTGCGAAATACTCCTTGATCATATAACCGCGATAGCCGAGGCAGATTATGAAGTCGGTTATCCCGTAATGGGTATAGATCTTCATGATGTGCCAGAGAATCGGACGGCCGCCGATCTCGATCATCGGCTTTGGACGAAGCTGACTCTCTTCGGAGATGCGCGTGCCGAGACCGCCCGCGAGGATCACAACCTTCGTCATCTAGCTTCTTCTGTCCACAAGCTTCGGGCGAGAAGTTATTGTTTTATAATGATTTTAAGGCCAGTCAAGCGGTGTCGAGCGCTGCAAAGACAAGCTATAAGGGCGAGACCGCGCCACCGGGCTCGCCTCCTGGCACATATTGGACCCTGGGAATCCTGTGAGAGTTCGATCTGCGAGCTGCTTCTCCCTCTCAAAGAGGCATCGAGGTGGCGAAGAGCGTGAAGCGTCGCGGCGCGCGGACTTCGCCTCCTCTGCATCCGTGCCGTTGAGCTTGGCACGGATGCGCGGGAGAGTAGAAAAAAATCAAGCGACCTTGGTCGCCCCCATGAAAGCCGGGACGCCCGGATCGAGGACATAGCGCACTTCCATGTAAGAGAGGCTGGAAGCCGTGAAAGTCGCGGGCAGATGGTTGGTCGGGAAAGCCGCCGCCCCGCCAAAGGCCGCGAGGTTCAGCGCGCGGAAGGTTGCCACGCCACGCTTGGCATCCTTGATTGCATATTCGAATTCCTCGGGCACCAGCTTCAATGCACCGTCGACTTCGGCATAATTGAGGTTCGGCGTATAGAGGACGTCGCTGCCGGAGATGAAACCCGGCATGGAGAGAAGGCCGTCAAGAATGATTTCACCACCCTTCTCCACTCGCGCCTCGATACCGTAGTGACGTTTGACCAACGTCACCTTGTCGGCGGTTTCGACGGGTGCGCCATAGGCGTCGCGGAGCCATTCAGCGGCTTTCGCATTATCGGTGAAGGCGCCCAGGCAGAAGCCGGTATAGATCGAAGAGGCTCGCGCGTTCATGCAGAGCTCGGCGATGGTGAAGGCGCCCACGGGGCTGTCGTAATGCTTGCGGACTTTCAACGAGCAATAGGACGGCAGCGAGGGATGGAGCGCGGGCGGGACCAGCGCGAAGGAAGGCTGAGCCTTCACCTCGAAGGTAAAGGTCAACGTCTCGACCTTCTCGATGGCGACGGCCTCCTTCGCCAGCGCTTTCACGCGCGGCTGTTTGTGGGATTTAGGGTCGACGGTGAGCGATCCGAAAATCGGCATGATGCGAGCTCCTTATTCGGCGGCGCTGGAGTGTTTACGGTCGGTCTTAAAAGCCGGCATGACTTCCTTCGCAAAAAGGCGAAGGCTTGCCAGCACCTCGGCTTGCGGGACCGTCTCCATCGCGTTCAGCAGAAAGTTGACGCAATCGACGCCAGTCGATTCCCACGCCTTCAGAGTGGCGATGATCTGCTTCGGATCGCCGATGGCCATTCCCGGCGGCAGTGGCGGCGCATCGCCCGGCACGTTGGAACCGCGACGAACCTGCGGCAGAAGACCGAAACTCGCATAAGACGGCGAAGCGTAGACTTCGCGCGCCGAGACGAGCTGCGACGCAAGATAGCCGAAGGTGCCGATGAGACGCTGACCGGTCGCCGCGCCTGTTGCGGCGTCCTCGTGGCAATAGAGGAAATTCACCGAAGCGACCTGATCGTTGACGAAACTGCCCGCCGGTTCGCAGGTCTTGATGATCTTGCGATAGGCATTCACGCGGCGTTCCTGCTCGGCATAATCGTTGAACGTCAGGCCCAGCGCGCCCATGCCATGTTCGGCGGCGTCGATTTCCGTGCCGGGGCTCGTGACCGCGACCCAGAGAGGGGGATGCGGTGTTTGATAGGGCTTCGGCAAGACGGCACGTTCGGGCATCGAGAAGCAGACGCCGTCATGCGAGTAGCGTTCCTGCGTCCACATTTTTGGAATGGCGCGGACGATTTCGGCCCATGTGGCTTTGGTCGTATCGGGATTGGCGCGGAAGCCGCCAAGTTCAGTCCATGTGGCGCTGCGGCCCGTGCCAACATCGAGACGGCCATGCGAGACGAGATCGAGAACGGCGGAACGTTCGGCGATGCGTATCGGGTGATTGATTTCCGGCACGCAGACATTGATGCCGTGGCCGACGCGGATGTTCTTCGTCTTTGCCGCGACGGTGGCGAGGAAAATTTCCGGCGCGGAGCAATGCGAGTATTCTTCAAGGAAGTGATGCTCTACTGCCCAGACGTGATTGAAGCCGAGTTCGTCGGCGAGGACCGCCTGCTCTATGCAGTTGTCGTAAACCTTGCTTTCGACCTCCGGGCTCCAGGGCCGCGGAATACTGATTTCGAAGAACACACCGAAGCGCATCGTCTTCACTCCCTAACTGGTAATTTTGTTTTACTAATCCTGAACCGCTCTCTCCGTCTGAGGCAAGCTGTAATTTTGCGGATCGGGCGCGTGCGTTCATGATGGAGAGAATGAAAGCGCGCCTGTTCCCAATTCCGCGACGGAAGGGCCGTGAAAAAAATTGAACGGGAGGAATGAAATGCGTCTGAGACAGATCGCGCTTGTCGCAAGGGAACTTGAACCCATCGTCCAACGACTCGAAGCGGTGCTGGGCCTGAAGGTCGCTTATCGCGATCCCGGCGTGGCGATTTTCGGGCTCGTCAATGCGGTGTTTCCGGTCGGCGGTGAATTTCTCGAAGTGGTTCAGCCGGTGCGCGAGGATGCATCGGCGGCGCGCTATCTGAAACGGCGGGGCGGCGATGCCGGTTACATGGTCATCATGCAGGCCCCGGATGCATTGGAACATCGCACGCGGATGGAAAAGCTCGCCATTCGCAAGATCGCCGAGCATCAGGACAAGAAATATACTTTTACACATTTCCATCCGGGCGATTTCAATGGCGTGCTGACGTCGATCGACTCCGTGGGCGGCGTTGCCGATTACCTCGAGACGGATGGCGACTGGCCGCCGGCGGGGCGCGAGTGGCGCAATGCGAAGGCGGCGGAGAATGTCGTCGGGCTGACATCGGTGACGATACAGGACCGCAACCCGGAAGCGGCAGCGAAACGCTGGGGCGAGTTGCTGGAATCGCCGGTCGAGGGCGGAACAGTGATCCGGCTGACGAAAGGCGCAATCAAATTCGTGCCGCCGGTGGATGCGGACGGTACGGGCGTCGTCGCCATCGACGTTGCGGTGCGCGATGCAAAGCCGGTGCTGGAAGCGGCGAAGACGCAAGAGCTGGCCGTGATCGGCGATGGGTTTCAGGTTTGCGGGATCACAGTGAATTTGGTGAAGGCGTAAAGATCACCGAACGACCCCTCGATTCAGACAACTGCACCCCGGCCTTGCGCCGGGTTCCAGTAGCCGCTTGCCCGGAATTTGACGCTCTGGATCCCGGGACTACACCTGAAATAGAAAGTCAAAGACTTTCGAACTTCGGTTTCCGCTTCTCCAGAAAAGCGCGGAATGCCTCTTGCGTGTCCTTGCTTTTCGAGATGCGCAGGTGGCGTTCGCTTTCGAGGGCCACGTAGGACTGGAGGTCCATCCGTTCGGCGTTGATAAAGTTCGCCTTCATGCCGCGCAACGCGACGGGTGAGGCATCGGCGAGGCGGTTCACGATCGCATCGACTTCGGCGGTGAAAGCAGCATCATCGAAGACGCGGGAGACGAGGTCGATGCGGAGCGCTTCTGCCGCGTCGAATTTTCCGGGCAGGAAATAAAGCTCGCGCGCTTTCGCCGCGCCGACGAGACGCGGTAGAGACCAAGGTCCCGCCATGTCGCCCGCGACGGCGACATCCAGGAAGGCCGTGTTGAAGCGGGCGGAGCGTGAGGCGACGCGCAGGTCGCAAGCACAAGCCCAACCGAAACCCGCACCGGCGCAAGCGCCGCTGATCGCCGCGATGGTGACGGCGGGCATCTGGTGGAGAAGCGTCGTCATGCGGAAATCATCGACGTTGAGATCCGGGCCCGCCTTGCTTGCACCGTCTGTGTAATGCTTCAAATCCGCGCCGGGGCAGAAATCCTTGCCTGCGCCTTTTAGCACCAGAACGCGAACGGATTTGTCTTCGCCGGCGGCGGAGAGCGCTTCGCACATTTCCAGCATCATGCGACCGGTGATGCCGTTGCGATGCTCGGGTCGGTTGAGCGTCAGCCGGGCGACGCCGCCGGATTTTTCGTAGACAATGGTTTCATATGTTCCGGCCGTCATTTCTTTCCTCCCGTCAAAGGCGCAAAGCGGGGCGCGCGGCGTTCGACGAAAGAGGCGACGCCCTCTTTCGCATCGGGGTGATCGAGCGCCGCGTAGGTGATCTTGTCGGCGTCGATGAGAGCGTCGGCCAGCGGCATGGAGAGATGACGATAGACGGCGGTCTTCATCTGCGCGACCGAATGGGGCGAGACATTCGCCGCAAGGTCCGCGAGATAGGCGAGCGTCACATCCATCAACAGGGAACCGGGCACGACACGGTCGGCAAAGCCGATGCGTTGCGCTTCGGCGGCATCGATACGCCGGGCGCTCCAGAGGAGATCAAGAGCGCGGCTGGTGCCGACGAGGCGCGGCAGGAGATAGCTGGTGCCGTGTTCCGCAACGAGCCCGCGACGGGAGAAGGCAGTCGTGAAGCTCGCCTCCTCCGCGCAGAAGCGCAGATCGCACATCATCGCCAGCACGAAGCCGCCGCCTGCCGCGACGCCGTTGATCGCTGCGATAACGGGTTTCTCGATCTGAAGCAGATAGGAAAAGAGCGCGGGCAATTCGCCTTCGTCGCGTTTTACATTGCGACCAGAGGACGAACCCGCGGCGGCGGTCGCTGTCAATGCACCTGTGTCGAGGCCGGCGCTGAAGGCACGGCCCGCGCCCGTGATGACGATGCCGAAGACATCGGGATCGGTTTCTGCGCGCTTCACCGCATGGCGGAAATCGTTCAGCATCTGATAGGTGAAGGCATTGAGCTTGTCGGGCCGCTCGAAGCGGATGACAGCCGCCGCGCCTTTCACGTCATAGGAAATTTCGCTCATGATCTGCCTCTTGGGGGTAAGAGCCGCGCATCCTGAAATTCGCGGAAGGATTTACGGAACATGTCTTCGGTGTCGATGACATCGTGAAAACCCGAACGCCTGATCTTCACCGTCGAGACGATGGCGGGCGGGA
The DNA here is from genome assembly GCA_036499025.1 of Parvibaculum sp. Lineage (GTDB taxonomy): Bacteria > Pseudomonadota > Alphaproteobacteria > Parvibaculales > Parvibaculaceae > Parvibaculum. Next base: position 25,248 of record DASYEM010000026.1, read on the forward strand.
CACTGCGTTCCACGCCATAGGCCATGCAGAAATCGGCATAATGAAAGGACTCGCCGATGAAGGCGTCGAGGCCCGGCGAGACGAGATTGTGTTTTGCACGGAGACGATCCCAGTCGGCGGCGCGAGCGGGCATCGCAACGCCCAGCGATTGCGGCAGTGCCGGGCCCGCCTCCATGCCGAGCGCATCGGCGATGGCAGGCCAAACATTTTGCCAGACGAAGATGTCGCCATTGGTGACGTTGAAGGCCTGATTGCGCGCCGCGTCGGCCTCCCCCGCCCAGCCGATGGCGCGAGCGAGAAGATCGCTGTCGACGGCTTCAAGCACCGCGCCTGTGCCACCGGGAAAGGAGAGCGGCTTGCCCTGCTCTTTCAGCAACGCACCATAGACGCCGATAGCGGGGATCAGGTTCATGGCGCTGCCGAGCGACATGCCAAAAATGATTTGCGGGCGAAAGATCGTCCAGCTCCATGAGCGGTCCGCGCTTTTTTCCTTGATGTAGGATTCCTGCTGCCAATAAAAGTTTTTCTGCGTGCGCAATTCGTCGCGGTCTTCGCGCGCCGGGACCGAGAGCGCGCGGACATGGGCGCCATATGCCTTGGTGCCCTGAAGCAGCGAGACGTGGTGAAGGTCGGGGTTCGATTTCTCCAGCGGTTCGAAGAGATTGCGCAACATCAGATCATTGATGGCGATTTGGTCGTCTTCGACCCAGCCCTGCATCAGGCCGGGCTTTTCATACAGCGCCGCATAGACGAGATGGGTGACGCCGCTCAGCGCGCCGAAAATCTCCGAGCATCGTTTCGTATCGGTGAGATCGGCAGCGATGAAATTCGCGCCGAAGGTCTCGGCAGGCTTGCGGCGGGAGACAGCGGTAACTTCGCAATCGCCCGCTTTAGCAAAATGTTTCATCGCCGCGCAGCCGACAAGGCCGGAAGCGCCCGCGACCAGAACGTGCTTCTTTGCCCGCACGCCATCCTCCCGTTTTTATTTGGAGAATGGTGCGGCAGGCAGGCGGCGAATGCAACGGCGCAGAAATTCCGATGGTGCTAGCGCACCGAAAAGGCAACGGGCCCCAGCGTCTTCTCGCCATCCGCCGCCTCGACCAATGCGGTGAGCGCGTAAGCACCGCGACGGACAGGCCACATCAATTCACCGCCATCCGTTTCGGCGATCCGCTCGCCGTTGATGAGCCAGGTCACATGATCTTCAGGCTCGACGCTGCCGAGCGCGAAGCGAAATTTCTGACGGTCGGCGGGAAGGCGCGGATCGTAAGCGAGGCGGAGGTCCGGCGTCGGGCTTTGGATGAAGGGGCCCGGCGCATCGACGACGGGGCGCTCATAGGAGGCCGCCGTGCGGTAGTCGAAGACTTGCGCGCAAGCGCCGTTGGTGAAGGCGCAATTGTCTTTCAGCGAGAGATCGGAACTCAGGGCGAGCTTGCGGGTGTTCTGGTCCCGGTTGAGATAAGCAAAGAGGCCGCGCAGGACGAGGCCGGGGCCGGTTGAGCCGGTGATGCCGTCGGTCGGGCTTTGATCGAGGTTGCCCATCCAGATACCGACAACGTAGCGGCTGTCATAGCCGGCAGCCCATGCATCGCGATAGTCGGTGGAGGTGCCGGTTTTCACCGCCGTCTGGATCGGCAAATTTAGGGTCGAGTAGCGGCCGAATTCCATGACGCGCGCCCAGGGATCGGAGAGGATGTTGCCAATCATCGTGGCGGCGTCGGCGCTCAGCACTTGTGCGCCTTTGGTCTTGCGCGCATGGGAATCGACAACGGCGCGGAGCGGCATGGTGCGGCCCTGATTGGCCAGCGCCGTGAAGCCCCGCACGAGTTCGAGCAGCGAGACTTCGCCATTACCAAGCGCCAGGCCGTCGCCGTAAAAACCCGCAGCTTTTTTCAAGCTGTTGAAGCCAAGATCGTGAAGCAGCGACAGATAGCGATCCGGGCCGACAAAGTTGACGGCATGAACCGCCGGAATGTTCAGCGAATTGCCAAGCGCCTGACGGATCGAAACCTCGCCGTAGAATTGATGGCTGTAGTTGTTGAAGCGATGCAGGCCGGTGCCGACAGCTTCCGAAAGTGGGGCGTCATCGATGCGCACACCGGGCGACCAACCGGCATCGAAGGCAGCGGCATAGAGGAAAGGTTTCAGCGCGGAGCCGGGTTGGCGAGGCACGAGCACGGCGTCGAGATAGCGGCCCGGCGTCGTATCGCTGGCGTCCGCGCCCGCGACAACCCATGAGAGGATTTCGCCGGTGCGACGATCAACGATCAAGGCTGCGCCATTATGGACGCGGCGATTAGAGAGCGCGTCTAGGCGCTGGTCGAGAAGGCTTTGCGTGAATTCCATCAATCCGCTATCGAGTGTCGTGACAACGCTTTGCGGCCTGGCTCTGCACGGCGTCGCGGCGAGCTGACCTTCGACATAAGAACGGAAATGGCCGATGGCGGCGTGGCGCCGTGGGCTCTCGAGACCAAGCGGGGTTTCGATGATGCGCTGCCAATCGTCGCCAGAGAGAAATCCGGCATGGCGCATTTCGGTGGCGAGATGGATGCTGCGGCGGTCGAGGATTTTCGCGCCACCGCGATAGGGGTCGAGACCCGAAGGCGCGCGAGGCAGAACCGCGAGTGTCAGCATTTCGCGCCCGTCCAGCGTGTCGAGATCACGATTAAAATAATAATGCGCGGCTTCCACGACACCGCGCCGGTTCGCTGCGTAAGGCACCTGATTGAGATAGAATTCGAGGATGTCGGATTTGGTAGCGCGAGCTTCGAGGCGTTTGGCGTCGAAGCCTTCGATCCATTTCGACCAGATCGTGCGCGGCCGTGGGACCAGCATCCGCACAACCTGCTCGGTGATGGTGCTGGCGCCGCGCACATTGCGCCCGGCGCGAAGGCCTTGCCAGAGCGCGTGGGTACGGGCGAACCAATCGACGCCATGATGTTTGTAGAAACGCCGATCCTCGGCCGTGAGCACGGCCTGCTGCAAACGCAAGGGCACATTGTAGAGCGGTACCTGCGATTGCACATTCCAGCCGCTGAAGTCTTCAGCGAGCGGGCGGCCCTGACGGTCGAGCAGAATGCGCCCCGCACCGCCGTGAACTTTGAGTGTCAGCGCCGTGTCATCGGCAAGGCTCACCCATGTCGCAATTGAAAAGCCCGCAACGGCGCAGACGCAACCGAGCGCCGCCCAGCGCGTCCAAGGCCAGAGGCGCGGAGAGTGCGGCGTCCAGTCGAACCGATCGATGCTCCAACGCAGCCAGTTCATATTACTGCTTTTCCTGCACCACGAGCTTGCCGGGCGAGCCCAATCCAAAGACGTCCGGGTCGTACATCTCTTCGGCCTTGACCGCGCGGCGGGCGAAGTCGCCCGTCGCAATCGCCTGCGCCACATAGGTCAAGTGGTAGTTGCCGGCATCGAGATAATCGGAATAGAAGCGCACGCTGTCGTCGCGCAGTTCCTGATGGTAGAAGCTCCAATAGCCGCCTGCATATTCAATCCAGTCGGTGAACTTCTTTCCCCAGCTTCCGTCCGGCATGACGAAATCGGCCTTGCCCGCATCGACGGTCGAAGCGGTGGCGAGATCGCGATTGACGGGTTCAAGGCCGCCGGGCACCGGATCGTTGACGACGACAAAGTTGCGCGCCGCCGGGAGCGAAAGATAGAGATCGACGCGGACAAGCTCGCCGCGCTGGATCGTGGCGGGTTCGCCGAGCAGCACCCATTTTCCGTCACGCTCGACGCTGTATTCGCGGCGGATCTCGATGCCGCTATTGACCGGCGAGGCGTTGGGGTCGGTCGGGGCGTAGCTCAGGCGCGTTTGATAATAGAGACGGCCCTCGCCTTCCCGCTTCAACGTCAGTTTCGCATTGCGGCCCGGATCGTTCGCGTCGATCTGATGTTCCATCGTGACCGGCGCGGCGCTGACGCCCTTGATGTCGCTCGAACCAAAATCCGCGCCGTCAAGCGCCGCCGTGACACGCAGGTTCGGTGTCACGGATTCATAGGCGGCGGCGTAATCGGCAAGGGCGTTGGCGCAGAACATGTTTTCCTGCGTGTTGCCCCAGTAGCCTTCGCCGCGCTGGCTTTGGGAAATGGCGCGGACGAGCTTGAAGGCCATGTCCTCGACATATTTCTTCTGCTCGGGCGCACGACCGTAGGCGACGAAGCTTGAGAGGATCGCGCAATTGTCGCGGAGCGGCGTGGCGAGGATCCGGCCATAGCCTTCGCCCTGCTCCTCGCTGAACAGGAACTTGCCCGAGGTCTGGTTCGAGTGCGCGAGGATCATATCGACGAATTCGCGCGAGAGTTTCGCACCGCTTTCATCTTTCAACGTTGTCGCCGCCTGCAGCAGCATCGCGTTACCGAAGAGGCCCATGGTCTTGAATCGCGGACGCAGGCGTTCGATATCGCGGAGCGTCACCTTGCCCTGACGGGCGAGAGAAGCGAGCGCGACGGCACGGACGGAAGCGGTCATGTCGGCGGTGTAGTAGCTCGGCGCTTCATCCTTGCGCAGGAATTCCTGCAGATAGGACTGGAGCTTGGCATTGACCGGCGCGGGCGCATCGGTACCGCGATCATGGAGCCATGTGAAGGCGAGCGCGGTATAGGCCGAGAGGAAGGGATCGACGCGTTCGTTCGAGGCGACCCAATAAGCCATGCCGCCATTGGGCGCCTGGAATTCGGCGGCGCTGTTCATCGCGTCCTTGATGGTCGCGGGAGCTTTGTCCCATGTCAGGCTCTCGGGCAGATATTTACGCAGGGCCGCGAAGTTCGCCGCCATGACGCCTTTGGTGATGCGCTGTTCCCAGCAGAGGAAGGGATATTCCGCGATGTAACGGAATGCGCCCGCGACGTCGGTGACGACGGTGGGGCTCAGCGTGACGGCAAGGCTGCCCGCATCGGTGCGGATCGCTTTCGGAAAGGTGATGGGCGTTTCGACATCCGCCGTGTCGGTCGTGCCGTAAGCGGCGGCGGTGACAATATCGACGCGTTTGCCAACGGGCAGCTTGTAAGCGTAGGCATCCTTATCCGTCGCGTCGCCCGCGACGACCTTGAAGCCGATCTGGGCCGCCGTCTGATCGCGCGTCTTCGCAACGCTTGCCGCCGTCAACGGCATGAAGATGGTGGCGCGGGCGAAGGGTTCGACGTCGATTTCCTTTTTCAGATTGCCCGAGGCTGCGTCGGCGATATTGCCTTCGGCGGCAATCTCAACCGTGATGCGCCGCTTCTTGTCGGTGCGGTTCATCACGCTGAAGCCCGCCGTGAACGTATCGCCCTCCATGACCTGATTGGGCATGACGGGGCGGATCTCGGTCGGGCGGTTGACCTTGAAGTCGCCTTCACCGAGGCCGGCCTTGTCGGTCGGCGTGACCGCGATGGCGAGGACGTGCCAGCCGGTGAGATTGTCCGGCGCGGCGAATTCAAACGAGGCGTTGCCGCTTTTGTCGGCGAGCAATGACGGATTCCAGTAGGCGATGTATTTCGAATCCTCGCGGAACTTGAAATCTGTGCCGCCATCGCCGCCAGGGTTCGCTCCCTTCTTCTCGAATTTCTGACGCCCGACGAGTTTCAGCAGGAGGTTGAAGTTGCGGACGTCGAGACTGTCGAGGCGATAGAAACCGGCATAGGGGTCGAAATAGGCTTTACCGCCGGTGACGAGATCGAAAACCGCCTGATCGAGAACGGCGACGGCCAGTTCGACGGGCGCGGCTTCCTTCGCATGGCGCGGCGCGGCGTGCAGGCTCACCTTCACGGTCTCGCCGGGCCGATATTCGTCGCGCTCGGGTTTCGCGGTAACGGCGATCTGGTTATAGGGATCGGTGACGGGCACGGCGACATAGCCCATGCGGAAGGCGGGCTTGCCGAGATCGACCATGTTGGCGTCCAGCGGCTTGTCGACGCGCGGACTGATCAGCACGACCGAGACATAGAAGCCCGGTGCATATTCCGGCTTCACCGGGATTTCGAGAATGGGTGTCGAGGTGTCGAAAGTTTTGACGAAATGGTCCAGCACGCCGTAACGCTCGATGGTGATGAGCGCCTTGGCGTTGGGATAGGGATTCTTGATGAGGTAACGCGCGGTGTCACCGACCTTGTAACTCTTTTTCTCCGGGAACATTTGCAGGGCGGTGTCGGGCTCGCTGTCCCAGAGGACGACATCGCTGCCGGTGACCCAGAAGTCGCTCGAGGCGATGTGCTCCTTGCCCTTGCTGCCTTTGACGGTGGCGGTGATGCGATATTCGCCCGCTTCCTTCGGCGTGAAGCTGCAAGTCGCGGGTTGCGCTTCGGGCGTGCCTTTGCAGGTTCCCGCCGCTTCCCATGTCGTGTTGTAGACTGTCTGATAGGTGTTGCCCGCCGATTTGACGCGGGCGGCGGTGACGAGCTTGCGTTCGATCTTCAAGTCGGCGGCGGTGTCCTTCACCGGCTCGCCTGCCGGATCGACGACGATGTATTGATAGCTTGCCGGTTTCTGCGCTTGAAAAATCCATGCGGTCGGTTTCAATCCGACGAAGCGGTCGGTCGAGGCGTAGATCGCGTTGGTGGTGCTGGCGACGTTCTTGCCGCGATCATCGGCGACAGCGACTTCAAAGGTGAGATCGCCATAGGTGTCGGTGCCCTGATCGGGAATGGCGATGGAGGTTTTGGCGATGCCTTGGGTATCGAGCGGCACTTCCATCTGCGCCAGCATGCGCTGATAGGTGTTGGTTTCGAGGTCGCTACGCGAGAAGTCGAAACCCGCCGCCGTCGGATGATCCGAAGTCATGGGTTTCGGATCGAACATCGCCGTGATGCGCGCCTTGGCATTGGTATATGGTCCGCCGGAATGAAGCTCGGCTTTGCCCTCGACTTCGGCAGGCTGCGATGCGCCGAAGACCTTGCCGTTGACCGTCGCGGTGACGCGGAAAGAAGCTGGCGTGAAATCGCTGATAAGGACCTGCATCGGCTTCCAGGCGAACCAGTCGCCATCGCCTATCGCGCCTTCGGCATCGGCGCTGCCGTCGTCGCCTTGCGGCTCTTTGGCGGCCATGCGCAGCTTTTGCAGAAGACGGAATTTGTACCAACCAACCGCGCCGGTTTTCGGCACGGTGATTTCGCCGGACGTCGCGCCGAATTCGTTGAGCGAGACGTCTTTCAGATCGGCGACGAGCTTGCCTGTCGGATCGACAAGTTGAAGACGATAGACGGAAGGCGGCGCGGCGGTGAGGCCTTCATTATTCTGGCCGCGCACATAGACCTTGTATTGAACTGTGTCGCCTGCGCGGTAGACGCCTTGAGCCGTCGTGCCCCAGACGCGCATATGCTCCTGCTCGGTCTGGTCCTGCGCCCATATCTGCTCGCCGGAGGCGCGATAGGTATCAGCTTCAAATTGGTAATAGAGCGGCATGACGGCGAGGTCGTCGTCTTTCTCGGCGCGAACAGTCAGCGCCTTCGAGCACGGCGATTCATAGACTCCGGGCGTCGGTACGTTACCGGGCAAGGTCGCGAGGCCATCGGCGTCGGTGATCGCAGTCGCCTCAACCTTGTCGGGTCGCGTCCATTCCGATGCGACAGTGTTTTCGCAAAGCGCCGCCAGCAGCGCCGGGTCGCGATAGAGCGAGACCTTGACGCCCGCGACGGGTGCGGCTGTGGCAAGGTCGGAGACCCATACCAGCGTATTATAATGTGCGAGCTTCACATGCAGGCTGAAGGGCGTGACCTGTGCGAAGAGCGTGCCTGACTTCTCGTTGGGGAGCGCGGGCGTCACCGTCATGGTGCCGAGAATCGCGCCGGATTTCTGGCCCAGCATGTCGCGGACACCGAAGGGGATCGCATATTGCAGGTTGCGGATCGGGTCGAGCTTCTGGTGGACGTTCAAGCCGTTTTCGACACCCTTCACAGTCATGCGCGAATAATTGAAATCGCGGTCGGTGAGGTTGTTGACCCAGAGCGGCACGTCGCTGTCTATCTGCTTTTCGAGAACGGCGATGTTGTTGGGCAGCTCGAAATTCGGCGGGCGATTGTCCATGCGCCAACGGATCGAGAGATCGCCTTCGAGCGGGCGACCGAACATATCGACGATCTTGGTCTTGTCGCCGGACTTCAAGCTCGCTTCATAGTCGCGATCAGAACGCAGATAGATCGGGAAGCGCGGCGTGAATTCGTCAGTCTTCTGATGACCTTTCCACGGATAATAGCCTTCCGTCTGTTCTGGATCGGCATTGGCCCAAGGGTCACTGTCCGGCGTCGGCTTGCCGAGTTCGGGCGAGAGCGCGACGTGATCACGGATTTCCTTCGACTTCACGGGCGACGAGAAGATCAGACGGACGAGGTTCCACGGACCGCAAGGCGCTGCGTCCTTGTCGCCGGGATGGATGACGAGTTCGGTTCCGTCATTACCGGTGCAGCGCGCGCCGATGAATTTGAAGGCGCCGAAAGTGGCGAATTTCTGCACTTGCTGGTCGACGATGCTCGGCTCCGAACCCAAACCGGAGATGAGGCCGGGCTTCATATTGAGCTCGACATCGGTGTCGAGAGGCAGCGGTTTGATCGGCGTCACGACCCAGGCGCGGCGGGCCCATTCCTGCGGAGCGGGCACGGAATCGGGGCGGAACCACGGGAAATAGGCGAGGAGGCGCTTGAAGAAACCCTTGATGCCGGGTTCGCGCGGGACATCGACGAGAGCGTCGTCGGGGGCTTGAGTCCAGTCCTCGCCTTGAGTTGCGTGAACGGCGGTTTCCCCCTCGCCGTTCTCCGTCCAATGGAAGCGGAGCGAATTGACCACGCTGTCGCGGCGGACCGGCTGGTTGAAGGTGACGAGGAGCGAGGGCTCGCCGGGGCCGGACCAGCCGGTGAATTCGGCGCGGTCCAGCGCGGCGCGGGTGGTGATGAATTGATGGGTGACGGGGGCGGCGAGCGTGGTGCCGTCCTCGGCCTTGATGCCCAGATTTATTGTGACGGTATAACGGGTTGAGGCCCTGAGCGCGTCGGCGTCCTTGAGCTGGCAGGCGAGCGCGCTGGCGGTCAGCCAGCGCCATTCGCAGGCGAGCGCGGGCGACATGGCGATGGGGATTTCGGCTGCCGTGCGCTCCATGCGGCCGAGCGGCACGACCGGGCGGTCGAACTCGATGACGATCTGGCGCTCGGCCGGAACGTCCTCGCCCGACGGTGTGATGCGGGCGATAGACAGGTTGCCGTCAGTCGCCGCCGCTGCCGAACCAGACGCCCAAAAGTTGCCGGCAGTCGCCAGCAGGAGGATGACAACGGCGAGCGGGCGGCGGAGCGCGTTCATGGGGGTGCCTTGCGGAGAATCCGGGGATAACAAGGGGAGCATAACATGCACACGGGACCATGACAGCGCGTGCATATTTTCTCCCCAGATTAGTCCGTCCGTCGAAGGCGGGAATAAGGCGGCGTAGGCGGATGAAAAAATAATTCGCGGGTGTGGTGTTTTGCGAAGGGTACCCCCCTCCCTAGCCCTCCCCCTCAAGGGGGGAGGGAATCCAAGGGAGTGAGCTAGCTCACCTTCACGCCCGCGAGCTTCAGGGCCTTGGCGCGGGCGGCGTTCATGTCGTAGCTGCGGTGCATCATGACGCGTTGGGCGGGAAGGCCGCCGCCGGCCTGGAGGGCGACGACCTGTTTCCAGCCGCCGAAGCTGTCGGCCGAGATGTCGCGGATCAGGTTGTAGACACGCATCCGGGTTTCAATGTCGGTGTCCTCCGTCGCGTGGAGATATTTACGCAAATAGGGACCGACTTCGTTGGAGCGCAGGTCGCCCTCTTCCGGCATGGTGAGCGTCAAGCCGCCCGCAAGGTCGTGGAGGATCTTGACCATCGAGTGGAAATTGTTCGCATACTGATATTTGGCGACGTTGACCGCCAGAATGTTCGGGTGAACCATGCCGGACGGCGTCGTCTCGAAATTGCGGACGGAATGTTCGAGCCCCATGCGCAGCATTTCGGCATAGCAAATCAACTCCGCGACGCCGTTTTGCGCGTCGGGTTTCTTGCCCTTGCCCTGCTGCTCGGAGACGAGCTGGGCGAGACCGACCATGGTGGCGGCGCTTTCGACCGCATCGACGAGACCCGCCGTGCGCTCCCACAATCCGAGCGATCCGGCGAAGGCGCCCGAGAGCTGCCACTCGCCCGCGAGGAAGACGCGATCCCAGGGCACAAGCACATCGTCGAAGACGACGAAGCCTTCCGGCATCGAATGATGGGACGAGGCCGGATAGTCAAATTCGTTGAGGTCCGGTGCGGCGAAAGACCGGTTG
>DASYEM010000027.1:0-47526 GCA_036499025.1 Parvibaculum sp.
AAAGACATTTCCACAGCGTCCTTCAACGGGGGCATTTTGGCTCTTGCAAAGCGGCGGAGGCGGGTCTAAATCACACGGAAAGTCGGGGTTTGAGCATTAAACCCAATTTCTCTGTGTAATATTTGCGTGGCGAGCTTTCAGCTGTTGCCGCGGAAAGGCCGCCATGGACCGTCTGGACCAGCTCGAAAGCCAGAGCATTTACATCTTCCGCGAAGCTTTCAACCGCATCGAGAACATCGCGATGCTGTGGTCGCTGGGCAAAGATTCGAACGTGATGATATGGCTGGCGCGCAAGGCATTCTTCGGTCATGTGCCATTCCCTGTCATGCATGTCGATACGGAACGCAAGTTTCCAGAGATGTATGAATTCCGCGACCGCTATGCGAAGGAGTGGGGCCTCAATTTCATCCGTGAGCTTTGCCCGCCGATCGAAGCGACCGACGAGTCATTGCCGCCTGCCGCGCGTTCCGCCGCGCGCAAGACCGAAGGCCTGAAGCTCGCGATCAAGAAACATGGTTTCAACGCACTCTTTGCCGGCATCCGCCGCGACGAAGAAGCGACGCGCGCCAAGGAACGTGTGTTCAGCCCACGTGGTGCGGCGGGTCAATGGGACTTCAAGGATCAGCCGCCGGAATTTTGGGACCAGTACAAAACCGACTTTCCGCCGGGAACGCATATTCGCGTGCATCCGCTGCTGCATTGGACCGAAATCGACATCTGGCTCTACACGCAGCGCGAACAGATCCCGACCATTCCGCTTTATTTCTCGCATGGTGGCCTCCGTTATCGTTCGCTGGGCGACAAGGACATCACCAATCCGGTGAAGAGCCTCGCGTCGAACATTGACGAGATCATCGAGGAACTGCGCACGACGAAAGTTTCCGAGCGTTCGGGGCGCGCGATGGATCATGAGTCCGAGGATGCGTTTGAGCGTCTTCGTGCCGACGGTTACCTGTAAGGAACGGACGATGACTGAAGCCACAGCAAAGCTCGCTCCCGTTACCCCGACCGCTGCGACGCGCCCGATACGCGATCTTATGCGCATCGTCATCGTCGGCCATGTCGATCACGGCAAATCGACGTTGGTTGGCCGTCTGTTTCACGACACGGGCTCACTGCCCGATGGCAAATACGAAGCGATCAAAGCGATTTCCGAAAAGCGGGGCGTCGCTTTCGAATGGGCTTTCCTGATGGATGCGCTGCAAGCTGAGCGCGATCAAGGCATCACCATCGATACGAGCCAGATTTGGTTCAAGACCGATGCGCGCGACTACACAATCATCGACGCGCCGGGTCACAAGGAATTCCTGAAGAATATGATCACGGGCGCTGCGCAATCCGATGCAGCGCTCTTGATCATTGACGCCGCCGAAGGCGTGAAAGAACAATCCAAGCGCCACGGCTATCTGCTTCACCTGATGGGCGTGCGCCAGGTCGCGGTCGCCGTCAACAAGATGGATCTCGCCGGTTACGACCAGAAGAAATTTGAAAGCATCGAGAGCGAATATCGCGACTACCTGACTTCCATCGGCGTGACGCCGACTTTCGTCATCCCGGTCTCGGCGCGCGAAGGCGACAATATCGTGACGCCGTCCAAAGCGATGAGCTGGTACAAAGGGCCGACGGTTGTGAAAGCGCTGGACAGCTTTGTTGCCGGCGCACCCGCGACGGAGAATCCGTTGCGCCTGCCCGTGCAGGATGTCTACAAGCTTGATCAGCGCCGGATCATCGCGGGGCGTATCGACTCGGGCCGGATTTCTGTTGGAGACGAAATCATTTTCTCGCCATCGAACAAGTCCGCCCGGGTGCAGAGCATCGAATACTGGTCGACGATTCCCGGCGCGAAGGCGCCGCAATCGAGTGAGGCCGGATATTCCGTCGGCATCACGCTCGACGAGCAGATATTCGTCGAACGCGGCGAGATCGCCAGCCATAAGGCCCATGCTCCCATTGAAACGGATGTGTTTCGCGCGCGCATCTTCTGGCTTGGCCAGGAGCCCATGGTGCTTGGAAAAAGCTACAAGCTGAAACTCGGCACACTTGAAGCGTCGGTGACCGTGCAGTCGATCGAGCGCATTATCGACACGTCTGATCTTTCAAATTCGTCGGCGCCGCAGGTCGAGCGCAATCAAGTCGCGGAAGTTGTGCTGCGCTCGCGTCGCATGCTCGCTCTTGATGCCTTCACCGACTTTCCGCAGACCGGCCGGTTTGTTCTTGTCGAGAAATACGACATTGCCGGTGGCGGCATCATTTCGATGGAAGGTTATGCCGACCAGCGCGATCTCATCACCTCGCGCGGCACCAACATCACTCGCGTCGAGAATGGCATCACCGAGGAGGCCCGCGCGTTCCGCAATGGTCATAAGGGCGGCGTACTCTGGTTCACCGGTCTCTCGGGCGCGGGTAAATCGACGCTCGCCATGGCCCTTGAAAAGCGTCTCTTCGACAAAGGCTATAATGTCTATGTGCTCGACGGCGACAATGTGCGCCACGGCCTTAACGCCAACCTGAGCTTCTCGCCTGAGGACCGCGCCGAAAACATCCGGCGCGTCGGCGAGGTGGCGGCCCTGTTCGAGCGCGCTGGCGTAATCACGATCACGGCCTTCATTTCGCCCTACAGGTCCGACCGCGACCGTGCGCGTGCGGCGGCGGGCGCCGGCTTCCACGAAATCTATGTGAAGGCTGATGTCGCGACATGTGAAAGCCGCGATCCGAAGGGGCTTTATGCCAAGGCCCGCTCCGGCGAAATAAAGGACTTCACCGGCATCTCGGCGCCTTATGAAGCGCCGGAGACCCCGCAGCTCGTTATTGACACGGCTTTGACACCATTGGACGAGTGTCTGGCCGAGCTTGTCAGTTATGTCGAGGCGAAGTTCAGGGTATAAGGATTGCGCCTCGCAATCTGAAATCCTGGAGCTTTGACATGAGCGTTCTCGTCACCGGCGGCGCCGGCTATATCGGCAGCCATATGGTGATCGACTTGCTCAACGCGGGTGAGGACGTCGTCGTCATCGACAATCTGTCGACGGGCTTCGAATGGGCGGTGCAAGTTCCCGAAAAGCTTTATGTCGGCGACATTGCAGACGAGGTGTTGGTCGATAAGATCATCACCGACCACAAGATCGAAGCGGTGATCCACTTCGCCGGTTCGATCATCGTGCCGGAGTCGGTCGCCGATCCTCTCAAATACTACCTGAATAACACAGCTAAATCGCGGACACTGATCGAGCGTTGCGTCAAGGGCGGCGTAAAGCATTTCATCTTCTCGTCGACCGCAGCCGTCTACGGCATGCCCGATACCGCCGCCGTCAGCGAAGACGCGCCCCTCAATCCGATGTCGCCTTATGGGCGCTCAAAGCTGATGACTGAATGGATGTTGCGCGACGTCGTGGCCGCCCATGATATGACTTTCGCTGCCCTTCGTTACTTCAACGTAGCAGGCGGCGATCCGAAAGGCCGTGTGGGGCAATCGACGGCAAACGCCACGCATCTAATCAAGGTGGCTTGCCAGACCGCTCTCGGCATGCGCGACCATATCGATGTCTATGGCGACGATTATCCGACCACGGACGGAACCTGCATACGCGATTATATCCATGTCAGCGATCTTGCCGCGGCGCATACGGCGGCCCTCAATTATCTTCGGGGCGGAGGGCAAAGCCTCATCGCCAATTGCGGTTACGGGCATGGATTTTCGGTCCGCCAGGTCCTCCAGGCGGTGGAGCGCGCCGCAGGCCATTCGTTCGCGATAAAGACCGCCCCCCGACGGGCGGGAGATCCCGCTTCGGTCGTCTCGAACCCGGCTCTGGCAAAGACGGCCTTGGGTTGGACGCCGGCCTATGACGATCTGGACACAATTGTCAGTCACGCCCTGGCGTGGGAGGCGCGCCTGCGCCAAAGAAATCACCCGTAAGCACCATAAGTAAAAGGCGCGTTTCGCTTTTTTTACTTACAAATTGCCGGGATCAGCTAATGTTTCCCGGCATGAAAACGCAACGATTCCGCACCCCAATTATATTTGCCTTCGACCTGACGTTGGCGATGATTTCGCTGCCGCTCGCCGTCATTCTGCGGCTCGGCTGGTCCGGGTTCGTTTACGACTCCGATCTCATCTTCGAGATGACAGCTCTGTTCACCGCCGTTGCCGCAGTCGTGCTGCTCAAGGCCAGGCTTCATCGTGTGGCCTGGAGATTCATCTCGATCAATGATGCGTTGCTCGTGGCCGGCACCAGCATCGCGATCAATCTGTGCTTCCTCGCCTTGATGTTCTTCTGGTCCCGACTTGAAGGAGTTCCGCGTGCTGCCGTCCTCATCAACGTCTTTTTGCTGACGACGCTGATGATCGGTTGCCGGCTCGTTCTGCGGCTCTGGCATGAGCGGACGATGCCGCTGGGTGGAAATGAGGGCGACAACAAGACCCTTCCCGTTTTGCTAGTCGGAGCGACGGACGAGGCCGAAGCTTTCATCATGACCACTGCGCGCGATCGTAAGGCGCCATTCCGCGTGGTTGGCGTCATCGATTCGGGAACCCGCCCCGTGGGTAGTCTGATCCGTGGCGTGTCGGTGCTTGGGGAGCTCAAGGATCTGGATGATGCACTCGTCACGCTCACGCGACGAGGACTGCGGCCGCATAACATCATCATCGCCGATCCGACCCTTCGTGGGCGTTCCCTTCAATACGTCGTGGACATTGCCAACACTCAGGAGATCAAGCTCAACAGGTTGCCGGCCATGTCCGAATTGCAGGGCCCCGGCGGTCGAATGCAAATCCGGCAAATTAATGTCGAGGATTTGTTGCGCCGGGAAGAGGCGGCACTTGATCGCATGGCTATGATGCGTCTTATCGGAGGCAAGCGGATACTTGTTACAGGCGCGGGCGGCAGCATTGGCTCAGAACTGGTGCGCCAGATCGCAGGTCTTGCGCCCTCGCACATAACCCTCGCAGAAAACTCCGAATACAATCTCTACGAAATCGACAGACAACTGGGTGATCTCTTTCCCTCGATTTCACGTTCGGCTTTGCTGGTAGATGTACGCGACTCCGCGCGCGTGCTGTATATTTTCAAAACGGAAAAACCCGATATCGTTTTTCATGCTGCCGCATTGAAACACGTTCCGTTGCTTGAAGGTCAGCCCGTTCAAGCCATCCTCACCAATGTAATGGGAACGCGCCACGTGGCGGACGCTTGCGTTCGGAACAATGTCGGCACAATGGTCATGATCTCGACCGACAAGGCCGCTCATCCTGTCAGCGTCATGGGGGCATCGAAACGAATTGCGGAGAGCTATTGCCAATCATTGGACGTTGACGAAGAAAAGCGGGGAATGACCCGTTTTGTGACTGTTCGCTTCGGCAATGTGCTTGGTTCCGCCGGATCGGTTGTTCCGCTTTTCCAGAAGCAGCTGGCAGCGGGTGGCCCACTGACCGTCACTCATCCAGAGATGACACGCTATTTCATGACGATCCGCGAAGCGGTCGAACTCGTCTTGCAATCAGCCACGTTGAGGGACAGTGAACTCGGCCGCGGACACATCGTCGTTCTCGACATGGGCGCACCCGTTAATATCCTTAATATGGCGCGTCAGATGATCAAGCTCGCCGACCTGCAACCCGACAAGGATATCAAAATCGTTTTCACTGGACTGCGGCCGGGCGAAAGACTTTCTGAGACGCTCTTCCAGACAGATGAGGAGGTCGCGGGCACCAGTTACAAAGATTTGATGGTCGCGCATCCGCAAGTAGCTGATCATGCTTTTGTATGCCGGATGGTCAATCAACTGATTGAATCCGCGTTGCGCCAAGACCCAATCGCCGTGCTGAGTCTGGTAGAGGTTTCGGTCGCTGATTTTGCGCAAAGACATAAAGTGTCGATGGCCAATCGGTCTGAAGCCAGCGCTTCTGCAGCGCAACATAGTGAAATATAAATTTATTTCACCGAAAATTGCAGGCTGTGCCATCTTCCCGTCGCGGGACATTGATTGGCATAGCCTTTTTTCTTTTGCCCGCTGGATCAAGCAAGCCGCATGACGCAAAACTCAGTCATTCCGATTATCCTTGCCGCAGGTAAAAGCACGCGCATGAAATCGGCTCTGCCGAAAGCGCTGCATATGATCGCCGGACGACCGATGCTCGGGCATGTGCTGAATGCTGTCGCCACGCTCGGCAATTCGCAAACGGTACTGGTCGTCGGCCCAGCTATGGATGATGTCGCGAACTATGCGCGCGAGCTCATTTCCGATCTTGCCGTAGCTATTCAGGAAAATCAGCGCGGCACTGGCGATGCGGTAAAGGCGGCGCTGCCCAAAATTCAATCGAGCGCCGGCGTGGCGCTCATCATCTTCGGCGATACGCCGCTCATCCGCGCTGAAACCCTCGCCGAAATGGCAACCGCTTGCGGTACCGAAACGCCGGTCGTCGTATTGGGCTTTGAGGCAGACGATCCCGCTTCTTATGGTCGCCTGGTTCTCGACGCGAAGGGGTTGTTGACGCGGATCGTTGAGCGGAAGGACGCGAACGAAGACGAACTCCGCATCACCCTTTGCAACGGCGGCGCAATGGCGATCCGCCTCGAACATCTTCATGGGCTTCTCGGTAAGCTGCGTGACGGCAACAAGGCCGGTGAGTTTTATCTGACCGATGTCGTTGAGCATGCCTGCGCCGGCAATCTCGCCTGCGCCGTGGTTCGCGCCCCGGAGGCCGACATTCAGGGCGTCAACAGCCGCGCTGATCTCGCTAACGTTGAGGCCGAAATGCAACGCCGCTTGCGCCGACGCGCGATGGAGCAGGGCGTCACGCTTTCCGACCCGGAGACGATCTATCTTTCGGTGGATACGGTCCTGGGTCAGGATGTCATCATCGGCCAGAACGTCATCATCGGCCCTGGCGTCGAAATCGCGTCCGGCGTCACCATAAAACCCTTCTGCCATATCGAAGGCGGCAAGATTGCCGAGGGCGCGCAGATTGGACCCT
This sequence comes from Parvibaculum sp., assembly GCA_036499025.1. Taxonomy (GTDB): domain Bacteria; phylum Pseudomonadota; class Alphaproteobacteria; order Parvibaculales; family Parvibaculaceae; genus Parvibaculum. Next base: position 6,971 of record DASYEM010000027.1, read on the forward strand.
TCGCGCGGATCAGGCCCGGTTCCGACATCGGCCGCGACGCGCATATCGGCAACTTCGTCGAAACCAAGAAGGCGAAGATCGAAGAGGGCGCCAAGGTCAATCATCTCAGCTATATCGGCGATGCCCGTGTCGGTGCGCGCGCGAATATCGGCGCCGGGACGATCACCTGCAACTATGACGGCTTCAACAAGCACTTCACCAATATCGGCGCTGGCGCTTTCATCGGCTCGAATTCATCGCTCGTCGCGCCTGTGAAAATCGGCGACGGCGCCTATACGGGCTCCGGCAGCGTCATCACCAAGGATGTCGCGCCGGATGCGCTCGCCGTCGAACGCAGCAAGCAATTTGAAAAAACCGGCTGGGCGGCTGCGTTTCGCACCAAATATATCGGCCATAAAAAGGCAGGCGAATAATGTGCGGCATAGTCGGCGTTCTCGGCAGCGAACCTGCCGCTCCGATCATCGTCGATGCGCTGCGGCGCCTTGAGTATCGCGGTTACGATTCCGCAGGCGTCGCCACTCTGACCCATGGCGACATCGCCCGCCGCCGCGCGGAAGGTAAGCTCATCAATCTTGAGCTGGCGCTGCGTGCTTCTCCGCTCGACGGCACCATCGGCATCGGTCATACGCGCTGGGCCACACATGGCGCGCCGAATGAGACGAACGCTCATCCCCATGCGACCGCGCGCGTCGCCATCGTTCACAACGGCATCATCGAGAATTTCCGCGAATTGCGCGAGCGTCTGACGAAAGAGGGTGCGAAGTTCGAAACGCAAACCGACTCTGAAGTCATCGCTCATCTGGTCACGCATCATTTGGAAGCTGGTCTGTCCCCGCGCGCAGCAGCGGCCGCCGCACTCACGGAACTTGAAGGTGCTTTCGCTCTCGGCATCATCTTCAAGGGCGAGGATGATCTGATCATCGGTGCCCGTCGCGGCTGTCCTTTGGCGGTCGGCTATGGTGAAGGTGCGATGTATTTGGGCTCCGACGCTTTTGCGCTGGCGCCGATGACAAACCGCATCGCCTTTATGGAAGAGGGCGACCGTACCGAAGTCACAAGAGCTGGGGCCATTTTTTATGACGCGTCCGGCACGCGGGTCGAACGCGTCATTCGTATTGCCGACGTGTCTTCAACCATGGTCGACAAAGGCAATTACCGCCACTTCATGGCGAAGGAAATTTTCGAGCAACCTGAGGTAATCGGACATACGCTTGCCCGATACGTTAATCCGATCGATGACACGCTGAGTTTGCCTGATCTTCCGATCGATCTCGCCACAGTGCCGCGCATTACGATCATCGCATGCGGCACGGCTTCCTATGCCGGGCACGTTGCCAAATACTGGTTCGAGCAATATGCGCGCGTTTCGGTGGAAATCGATATCGCGTCAGAGTTTCGTTATCGTGAAGCGGCGATGCCGCAAGGCGGGTTGGCCGTCTTCATTTCGCAATCGGGTGAGACGGCAGACACGCTGGCGGCGTTGCGCTATTGCAAATCGCAAGGCCAGACAATCCTTTCGATCGTCAACGTGACCGAGAGTTCGATTGCTCGCGAATCGGATATCGTCATGCCGACTTTCGCCGGACCTGAAATCGGGGTCGCCTCGACCAAAGCCTTCACCTGCCAGCTCACCGCGCTCGCGGCGCTCGCCGTCGGAACGGCGCTGGCGCGCGGAGAAGTCTCGCCCGCCGAATCTCAGCGGCTTGCGCGCACCCTTCTCGAAACGCCGCGCCATTTCGCCGAAGCTTTGGCGCAGGATGCACATATCGGCACCATCGCGGCGGATATCTCGAAGGTGCGCGATGTGCTCTATCTGGGTCGTGGACACTTCTTTCCATTGGCGCTCGAGGGCGCACTGAAGCTCAAGGAAATTTCCTACATCCATGCCGAGGGTTACGCAGCCGGTGAGCTAAAACACGGGCCCATCGCTCTGATCGACGAGAACGTCCCCGTCATCATCATTGCACCGGTCGATAAGCTGTTCGAGAAAACCGTCTCGAACATGCAGGAAGTCATCGCGCGCGGCGGCAAAGTCGTTCTGATCTCCGATAAGGAGGGCATTGCGCGGGCCGGGATGGACGCCTGGGCTACAATCGAGATGCCTGCGGTCGATCCGCTGATCGCGCCTATCGTTGCCGCGGTTCCCATCCAGTTGCTTGCCTACCACGCGGCGGTTTTGAAGGGCACGGACGTCGATCAGCCGCGCAATCTGGCGAAGTCGGTTACGGTCGAGTGACCTGATTCGCTCAGACTCAAGCTCCCATCGAAATTCAATAAACCGGTCTAATCCATTCTGAACGCGCTCATTTCGGTCGAAAGAGCCTGAGGACTTCTCCATGCGTGGTATTATTGCGTAGGGAGGAATGGATTCGATGCGGCGACCACAGACAAAGCATCTGCTGACGGGCGCGACCGTTATCGCGCTGATGCTCGTCTCCGTGCCCGCGACTTCCGTTTCCACATCTCTCAGTGCGACACCCTTGCTGGCGCCCGCGACAGCGGCCGCGGACCTCAATGCAGGCGCAAAGGCAGTTGAACGCGGCCAGTATGGTGAGGCTGTCGAGCGCTTGAGTCGCGCCATCGAAAGCCGGACGCTTAATGGCGAAGCTCTGGCGCTTGCCTATCATCATCGCGGCATCGCTCGGCAGAAGCTCGGCTTCGACGGTATGGCGGTTCTGGATTACACCCTCGCCATCGAACAAAACGCCCTGCCGAAGGACGTACTTGCCCGTGCCTATTACAATCGCGGCCTCGCAATTTCGGAGGGTGGCGACAAGATCGGCGCCGAAAGCGATTACACTCGCGCCATCGAGCTCGCCCCCGACTACGCGGCGGCCTATCACAACCGCGCCAACCTCGAACGCGCACGGCAGGATTATCCGACCGCCATCCGCGACTACACGGTGGCGATTTCCCATCTCGATGGTAAGAACCGAAAGCTGCCGCTGATGGGCAGGGCGCTGTCGCAACAGAAATCCGGGAACGTTGCCTCTGCCACCGCCGATATCGATCAGGTGCTGGCCATCGATCCCAACTACGCGCCCGCTTTGGCCAAGCGTCAGGAGCTTGCGTCTGTCCCCGTGACGGACGACATTGTGACGGGCTCGATCGCGCCGGGTGTCGGTGGTCTGGAGCCCGCGCATGGCAGCGTCATTAAAACCTCGTCGGAGGGTGGCTGGGAAACGAAAGCCGTGCGTTACGACAATGACGGCAGATCCAGATCGCCTGCGGCAAGCGATGACACTGCGCTTGAGACGGCCTCGCTTCGCGACATAGATATGGTGCCGGCGCCGACCGAACGCGGCGCCGCGGTCGCGTCAGCGGCGGCGCGCGGGCCCGCCCTGACCCAGGAAGGGGGGCGCTACAAGATGCAGCTCGGTGCATTTCGTGCCGCCGACATCGCGGCCCAGGCCTGGGATCAAATTAGCAAACGCAACGGAACGCTTGTCGCCACGCTCGACCACTCCATCGAGGAGGCGGACCTTGGCGAGCGCGGCATTTATTATCGTTTGCAGGCTGGCTCCTTCCAGACCGCCTCCGACGCGAAATCGGGTTGCGCCGCCTTCGAAGCCAGCAAAATCGACTGCATTGTGGTCGCTCGCTAGCCGTCTTTCGAGAGAGCCCACGCCAAAATAAGCTTTTCGACTCAAAACCTTGCATTGACGTAGCGGCGGAGCCCCACCGTACTCTTCTGCGCCTGTTGTCGCGGGAGGCTCTTCGTCGGTAAACTCCACGCCAACAACAAACGTACAAGCGAAAGGGAGACGATGGCTCCGCAGTCAATCGGGCTAACAGCCTTTGGCGGTTACATTCCGCGGCTTCGCCTGCAACGCAAGGCAATCGCTCAGGCGAATGCGTGGGTTGCGCCTAATTTCCTCGGCAAGGGGAAGGGCGAACGCTCCATGGCGAATTGGGACGAAGACGCTGTCACGATGGCGGTCGAAGCCGCCCGCGACCTGCTTGGGCCCGACGATGACCGCAGCCATGTCGATGCGCTTTTCTTCGGCTCGACCACCATGCCGTTCAAGGATCGCCTCAACGCGGGCATCATTTCCGCCGCACTGACGCTCGGTGAAACGGTTCGCGCCGTTGATGTCGCCTCAACGCAACGTGCCGGCACTTCCGCGCTGCTTCAGGCGTTGACCACGGTAAAGGCGGGCGAGGCGAAAAATGCCATCGTCATAGCATCCGATCATCGCAAGACGCGGGCCGCCAGCGCACAGGAACTCGATTTTGGCGACGGCGCAGCCGCCGTCTCGGTCGGCACCGAAAACATCATCGCGACCTATCTCGGCGGCACAAGCCTCACGATCGATTTCGTCGACCATTTCCGGGGCGGCACCGAAGAGTTCGACTACAACTGGGAAGAGCGTTGGATACGCGACGAGGGTTACACGAAGATCGTGCCTCGCACTATCAAGGCGGCGCTTGCCAATGCCGGGGTCAAGGCCGAAGAAATTAAACATCTCGTTCTGCCGACAACCTTCGGTACGAAGTTCGTCGAAACGCTGGCCAAGAAAAGCGGCATCGCGCCGGAAGCCGCACGCGATACGCTGGCGGCAAATTGCGGTGAGACCGGTGCGGCACATTCTCTGGTCATGCTGGTCCATACGCTCCAGAAAGATGCCAAGCCCGGTGACAAGATTCTTGTCCTCCACTTTGGTGGCGGTTGCGATGCGCTTGTCTTCGAAGCGACCGACAAGCTCGCGACGCAGTCGAACAAGCGCGGCATCGTTGGTTCGCTTGCCAATCGTCAGGAAGAAACCAACTACCTGAAGTTCCTCACCTTCAACGGTCTTGTTGAATGGGAAAAAGGAATGCGCGGCGAGCAGGACAAGAAGACCGCTTTAACCACGCTCTATCGCAACGAAGACATGCTGATGGGCCTCGTTGGTGGACGCTGCACGGAAACTGGCGTCGTTCAGTTTCCTCGCTCACGTATCTCCGTCAATCCGAACAAGCATACAATCGACACGCAGGAGCCTTACAAATTCGCCGAACGCAAGGCGAAGATCCTGTCGTGGTCGGCGGACTTCCTTTCCTTCAGCATGAACCCGCCAAACCATTACGGCATGGTTGTCTTCGATGAAGGCGGTCGCATCATGATGGACTTCACCGACGTCGAGCAGGGCGCTGTCGATAGCGGAATGGAAGTGCGCCTCGTCTTCCGCATCAAGGATTTCGACGAAAAGCGCGGCTTCCGCAAATATTTCTGGAAAGCGGTGCCTGTTGCAGGCGCCAACGCAAAATCAAAAACCGGCCAGGCGGCTGAATAGAACGAACGGGAGAGACGACTATGGCGGTAGGTATCAAAGACAAGGTTGCGATCCTCGGCATGGGCTGTTCGAAGTTCGGCGAACGCTGGGACGCCGGCCCCGAAGAACTGATGGTCGAGGCTTATCTCGAAGCGATGCAAGATGCGGGCATCGAACCGACGCAGATCGACGCCGGCTGGTTTTCCACGCATATCGACGAAACCGGCACGGGCAAGGGCGGCACGCCGATGTCGCTGGCGCTGCGCCTGCCGAACATCGCCGTGACGCGCGTTGAAAATTTCTGCGCTGGCGGCTCGGAGGCTCTGCGCGGCGCGGTCTACGCCGTTGCTTCCGGCGCGGCTGACATCGCCATCGCACTCGGCGTCGAGAAACTGAAGGATACCGGTTATGGCGGCTTGCCGGTCGGCAATGCGGGAACGCTGATCCCGCAATGGGCGCCCTCGGGCTCCGCGCCGGGCAATTTCGCCCAGCTCGCCTCCGCATACCGCGCCAAACATGGTGTCTCCAAGGAAGATCTGAAGCGCGCCATCGCCCACGTCTCGGTGAAGAGCCACGCGAACGGTGCGAAGAACCCCAAGGCGCATCTGCGCAATGTCGTCACCGAGGAGCAGGTGATGAACGCCCCGATGATCGCCGAACCTCTCGGCCTCTTCGATTGCTGCGGCGTTTCCGATGGCGCGGCGGCGGCTATCGTCACCACGCCGGAAATCGCCAAGGCTCTGGGCAAGAAAAATATCGTCACCGTCAAGGCGATGCAGCTCTCGGTCTCCAACGGCCTCGAGTCGCAGCACAACTCGTGGGATGGTAGCTACTTCCACACGGCGCGCATCGCCGCGAAGAAAGCTTACCTCGAAGCGGGCATCCAGAATCCTCGCGATGAAGTGAGCATGATGGAAGTGCATGACTGTTTCTCGATCACCGAACTCGTCACGATGGAAGACCTGTTCATCTCGGCGGAAGGCCAGGCCGTCAAGGACGTCATGGACGGTTTCTATGACGCCGATGGCAAGGTGCCTTGCCAGATCGACGGCGGCTTGAAGTGCTTCGGTCACCCCATCGGCGCGAGCGGCTTGCGCATGGCTTACGAGATGTATCTCCAGCTTCAGGGCCGGGCAGGCGAGCGCCAGCTCAAAAACCCGCGCATCGGCCTCACACACAATCTCGGCGGTGCGCCGTCGCAGAATGTGTGTTCGGTCACCATTATCGGCGCACATGGCGCTTGAGCTGAAGATCACGTAGAAATTGAGGGCCGGGAGAAATCCCGGCCCTTTTTTATGGATGCTCAATGCTCTTTAACTCGCCGATCTTTCTTTTCGCTTTTCTTCCGCTGACGGCGGTTATCTGTTTCCTCATTCGGGCAAAAATAGGCCGGGAAGCGGCGCGCGCTTTTCTGGTTCTTGCGTCGCTCTTCTTTTACGGCTGGTGGAATCCGGTCTACCTGCCGCTGCTCATTGGCCTCGCTGTCTTCAATTTTCTCCTCGGTCGCGTCATTCTGAGTGAACGTACCAAACCGGGCGAGGGCAGGAAGAACCTGCTCGTGACTTTCGGCGTTACCGTCGATCTCGCCGCGCTCGCCTACTTCAAATACACTGACTTCTTTATCCGCACCGCGAATGAAACAGTCGGCACCCATTGGGAGTTGCAGCACATCGTTCTGCCGCTTGCCATTTCCTTTTTTACATTTCAGAAGATTGCTTATCTCGTCGATGCGGGGCGTGGCCATGTCGAGAAGCATTCGTTTCTTGAGTATTGCTTCTTTGTGATGTTCTTCCCGCAGCTGATCGCGGGCCCCATCGTCCATCACCACGAGATATTCACCCAAACGAAACGCGAGCGGAGCTTCCGATTCGATCGCATGAACCTCGCCGTCGGCCTGACGATCTTCTTCATCGGTCTCTTCAAGAAGGTCGTTCTCGCCGATAATCTCGCGCCGCTTGCCAGTTCCGTCTTCGCCGATGCGGGGCACGGGGCGGATATCCATTTCCTGCGCGCTTGGGAAGGTATGCTCGCTTACACCTTCCAGCTCTATTTCGATTTCTCCGGCTATTCGGATATGGCCATCGGGGCCTCGCGCATTTTCGGCATCAAGCTGCCGCTGAATTTCCATTCGCCTTATCAAGCGACGAGCATCACCGATTTCTGGCGGCGCTGGCACATGACGCTGTCGCGCTTCCTGCGCGACTATCTCTACATCGCGCTCGGCGGCAACCGGCGCGGCAAGACGCGACGCTATATCAACCTCTTTCTTACCATGGCGATCGGCGGCCTCTGGCATGGTGCTGCATGGACTTTCGTTCTTTGGGGCGCGATGCATGGCGCAATGCTGATCGTCAATCACGGTTGGCGCGCCATCTGGACGAAGCCGATCAACCGCTGGTGGTCGAGAGGGATTGCTCGAACGATTACCTTCCTCTGCGTTGCGCTCGCCTGGGTCTTCTTTCGCGCGCCCGACGTCGATGCGGCTATGGCGATTTATCGCGGGCTTGTCGCATGGACTCCCGATGTTTCGACATCGGCGTTGATGCGCGATGTCGCATGGCTGATTTTCTGGATGAGCATCGTCTGGTTCTGGCCTAACACGCAGCAGTGGATGGCTCGCGTGCGGCCAGCCTTCAACTACGCGTCGAGGGACCTGCGCAGGGACCCTCTGCTTGTTCCCGTCGCGCAATCACGATGGCAGCGTTTTGCATTATGGCGGCCAAGCCCCGGCTTTGCGGTTGGGGTGGGACTTGCCGCAACGGCCTCGTTGCTGAGCTTGCAACGGGTCTCCGAATTTCTCTATTTCCAGTTCTGAGCGAACATGACGATGCCAGCACAAGCCATGCGCTACCTCGGAATGCTCGCCGCAACGGCGGCCGTCTGCCTTGCTCTGGCGCTTGCCGTCAATGCGGCCGTCGATCCGCTCTGGTATTTTTCCGGCAATCGCCTCGGACCGGTCAATTACGCCTTCAACGAGCGTCTCTCGAAGGCGAACCTGATCGCGGGGCATGAACACGAATATGATTGCGTAATCTTCGGCGACAGCCGCGTCACATTGCTGCCCGAGCAAAAGATCGCCGGTTATCGCTGTTTCAATTTCGCTTTTTCATCCGGCGTCGTGACTGAGTTCATCGACTATGCGAACTGGCTCAAAGCCCGTGGCTTCGCGCCAAAGCTCATCATTGTCGGAGTCAGCGCCGGCGACTTTCGCAAACGTAAAATGCCGCACAATGTGCCGGATTTTGTCAGGGCAGGGGACAATCCGCCGTCGCCTTTCATCGAATATCTCTCGCTCGATGTTCTCGCGATGTCGTGGCGCTCGCTCTTTGACTCATCGCCCATCGATCGGAGCTATGACCGCGACTTCCGCTGCCAGGTCGCGGTGACGACCCCTTACGATCCAAAAAGGCCGATCCGCGATCTCTACTCCGGCCCCTTCGATGAACGCGAACCTCTGACGCTCTATGGCAAGCTTCGCGCGGTCTTTCCCCAAGCTCATTACGTCGGCTATGCGCCGCCTATCTCCGCCTGGGCCGTATCTGAATATGCGCGCATCGGCTGGCTGCCGAGCTATACGCGCGCCTTCGACGACGCCAGTAGCGTCTTCGACCGCTTCGTCGATTACAGCCTGCCGTCGAAAATAACTATCGACCCGGCCAATACATATGACGGAACGCATTATTCGGAAGATGTGAACTCGCTCATCGCCGCATCGCTGCCCGATGGCCCGGCAGCCGCCGGACTTGATCTGACGGCGCTCTCGAATATGCAGATATTGGATGCTTATCGCGCGCGGCTCAGAGAATATTCATCCGCGCTTGCTGCCGGTGAGGGCGGGCCGCGTGGGTCACCGGATTCAATTCCAGCCCTTCATGCGCAATGACGAGGAATATCTGGTCCACGCGCTCGCCGCTGCGGCTGACCGGAAAGACACCGCGAAAGACCGTCACGAAGTCGCGCTCGGCAATCGGCAACTCGGTCCATGAATAGATCGGCTGTTTGCTCTCCATAACGCGCAGAAACTCGCGGCGTCTGATTTCCGTGCCTTCAGGCGTCAGGCCTTCGCCCAGAACTTTACCGGTGTAATCGATACCGAATATTTCACGGCAACCGGTGCCGGTAAGGCGATAGCGGAATTGCATCGCGCCATCGATATCGACGGCTTCCAGAAGCAGCAGCCACGGAAGAATGGAAGGGATTTTCGTCGGTTCGATATTGGCGCGTAGCGGAACGGCGTCGTCGCCTCTCTTGTCATGCCAGAAAGCCGAGAAGCCTGCGACCGGATGAAGGCGTGGAACGTCGGCGACGGTAATTTCGCGATATGACAAGGCCGCCTCCTCGGGTCACGAAGGCCAGACCGGCCGCACGCACGATTACTTCGCGCTACGGTAGAAAAGAAAACTTACCAACAGGTCACCGGAACCCATTCATTTTATTGATGAAATTCGAGTTTCACTATCGAGTTGTCAGATTTTGTTGATGTCTTCGCCGGTATTCAGAAAATGCCGCATCGCATTTTCCGCACCTTCATCCCGCGCAATCAAGACGCTGAAACGCCCACGCGCCTGACCGCAGGCATCGCTGAGCGATTTGTCGCCGCCGCCCTTGACCAAGGCTTTGGCGTCGGCGAGACCGCGAGGAGGTTTCGCCGCCAGTTCTTTTGCAATCTCCAGCGAGCGCGGCAACGCGCCGCGAGACGCAACCTCATGGACCATGCCGAGCAGGAGCGCTTCGTCCGGCTCCACGGTGCGACCACGCAGAATGAGTTCCAGCGCCTTGGCTTCGCCGATGAGACGGGGCAGGCGCTCGGTTCCTCCAGCGCCGGGAAAGATGCCGATATTGGTTTCGGGCAATCCGATCCGGTAATCGCCGGGATCGGCGATCCGCAAATCGCAACACAGCGCGAATTCGAAGCCGCCGCCTTGCGCAAAGCCGTTGATCGCCGCGATGGTTGGTTTGGGGAAACGGTCGACCTTGTCGAAAACACTCGACACGTTGTTGCCTGCCTTCGCACCTTCCATCAGTTCGTCGTCGCTCCGCCCGCTTTTGCGGATGATGTCTGCGACAGCGAGAATTTCGGATACATCGTAATGGCGGACAAAAACACCGGGCACGCCGCCGGTGAAAACGACAGCGCGCACCGCGTCGTCCGCCGCCAGCGCGTCGATAACCTCATCGAGTTCCTGCACCTGCTGCGCATTCATATAGCCACGCGGCGGGTTGAAAAATGTAACGGTCGCCACGCCTTCTTCGATGGCAAGGCCGACGAGGCTCATTTGGTGCCTGCCTGTTCTTCGCGCGCCCGGACATAACCCGAGTAGTGCGGCTGGTCGATGGCGAGCTTCGTCATCGTAATCGCCCATAGGTGGTCGGCCAGTCCGGGTGTCTCCAGCGTCAATTCGCCTTTTTCGATGCCCGCGCAGAGGTCGCGGTTCAACTCGTCAACGGAGCCGTCATGGCCAAGCAATTTGGTCAGGCGTTCTCGCTCTTCCGAACTCGCCTTGGGCGCGATCTGCAATTCGCGCTTGACGATGTCGAGCGCATTGGCGGCGACGCGCGCGTGAAATGCCGCATGTCCCTGAAGCTGCGGCATCGCATGATTGCGGATGAAATCCGCGACAATATCGACAAGCTCAATGGCGGAGGGTTGATCTTGCATCTCTTATCCCTTCCTGTTCAGCGGCGCGAGAAGGCGCATCAGATCGACTTCGGTTTCGGATGAGCGGCGCCCAATGGTCGCACGCTCGACCGATCGGTCGCCTTCCAGAAATGCGGCGGCCATGCCCATGCACATGACGCCCCATTTGAGGGTGCCGAGCACCTCCCAGAACTTCACGCGTGCCGGATCGACCTTGCCGCCGCCCGCCGCTTCGTAACCCGCGAACAAATCCTCGCGGCTGCCGAAGCCGCCGACCGGATTGTCGATATTGCCGAAGCGCCAGGGGTTGATGCAGATCCAGGACAGATCGGCCATCGGGTCACCGATATGCGCAATCTCCCAGTCGAGCACGGCGCGCACCCCGTCCGGCCCGATCATCAGATTGCCGTTTCTGAAATCGCCATGCACGAGCGTCAACTCGGTTGTATCGGGTGGTGCATTGTCCTTGAGCCAACGAAAGGCCAGTTCGAAAACCGGGTGCGGATATTTATAAGCCTTGTAGGTCTCGAAATATTGATCGACCTCGATCCGACCGGTCGCCACACGCAGCGGCGGCAGCTTGTCCTTATCGACCTTATGCAATCTGGCCAGCATCTCGCCACACTGCCGCGCGAGTTTCGGTCGCGCATCCGCGAACTCCGCATCACGCAAAATCTTTCGGGCCAGCGTCTCTCCCGGCACGCAGTCCATGATGAAGCCCTGGCCCACGCCGTCGCTTTCCACCAGCACATATCGAACCGGTGGCACGGGAACACCGACTTCGCCGGCCAGAGCGATAAGCCGTGCTTCCGTCTCCAGACTGATCGCCGTGCCCGAGCGCCCGGCTGTCCGCACACCGCCCGGCGCGCGCCGCAGAATGAGCGGCACCGGTCCGCTTGCCGTCGTTGCATCGAAAGACCAGATTTCCTGGCTCGCGCCGCCCGAAAGGCGTTTGAGATTGGCGATACCGGTCGCGTCCGCGATGTGCTTCTTCGTCACCGCATCCAGCGGCGCGGCGATGGGGTTTGTCTCAATGCCCATCTCAGCGCCCCACGCTCACAGGTTTGCCATCGACGATCTGATCGAGATATTCCGACAGGCCGTAGCCAACCATCCCGTTGCAGCGATATTCGGTCATGCCTTCGGTGATGCGCGTATTTAGCTCGCTGCCATCCGCCGCCTTGCGACGATTGCGCAGCGGGATCAGCGACATCACCTTGCCTTCGACGTCATAGATCGCGCCGGACTCGGTTTTGATGTGGGCACGCAATGCCGTCTGGTACCAGTTCTCATCCCAGTCGCTATCGATCGAAACTTCCTTGATGAGATCGTACTTGCCGTCTTTCAGCACCATGCCGCCTTGACGGGGTTCGCCGCTCTCTCCGGCGACGATTGACAGCATCATCCCGAAGTCGCGACCGAAATTCAGCGGGCACCAGCGATACCAGTGGATTGCCTGCCAGTAGCGCGGTCCCCAGCTCTTGTCGCGCAGACCGAAGCCGGACACTTCGAAAACTTCATCACCCACGGTGAACCGGCCCTTCGCCGCCACATGCTGTTCGTAGTGCGCCTTGGCGAAAGATTTCTCGGGATCGATGTCGAGCGGCGAGCCGTCCGCCTTTACCGTCTCCCCGCCGAACATCGGCGATACGCCTTCATAGTCGAGTTCGACCTTGCAAGGCAGCGTCGGGTTGTCGCGAAACGCTTTGGACGGTTCGGCCATATCGTTGGGCCGCGCGAGAACGACCGCCTTGCCGTCATAGGTGACCCGCAGCTTCTTGAAAGGTTCGATGACTTCGATCTTCATGCCGCCCGCCGCGAGCTGCTTGTTGTCGGTGATTTTCGGCTTGGCATACATGAAGGCGACGCGGCCACCCGGCAGATAGAGGCAAGTCGTCATTTCGGCATAGCCTTCATTCGGGCGATTGCCGATGCGAAACCAGCCGCCGATCTTTTTGACCGGATCGAACATGTTGAAATACATGCTCTCGTTGTAATTGGTCGCCGCGTCGGGCGTGTGCGTGTACTCGTCCTGGGGGTCGAGCCGGATTTTAAATCCCGCCGGTGCTGCCGCCATGATGGTCTCCCTGAGTGCCGTTTTGAGTTCTCGTTGCACCTATGATGGAGCGGATGCGCGGCGCAGGGAAGCCCACCTTCAGCGGCCTTTGCCGCCGCTACGTCACAGACAGCGCCGAAGCGAAAAGGTCCTGCACGGCGCGCCGCGCCTCCTCTTCCGTAACCTTCAACGGGATCGGTTCTCCGTGCCTGTGGGCAGCCATCCAGGCTACCATTTCGACGAGCGCACGCGCGCTGACGGGCGTCGCAACAGCATCCTTCATCTGCCCCGCAGCGTTCCGGTTCTTGAGATACGATGCGAAGTCGTCGAAGTAGCGCCCGCGAATTTTACGTGTGAAGAAATCGGCGATCTCGGGAATATCCCGCCCGCAAACGTCGAGAAGCCGGATAAGCCGTCGGTCGTGAGCAATGAGATCGTAAAGCTCGCCCGCAATTCCCGCCGTTTCGCCTCCAACGTCAGCTGCCTTCTCCCGTTTAAGTGCAGCCTTGAGAAGCGGCCAGAGATTACGCCCGGCAATCTCATGCTGGAGGAGCGCCAACATATCTTCAGTCGATGCCGCGAGAACGGGCAGGGGCATCGACGGATCGAGGTGGCCAATGCTCGTAAGCACGGCGATGTAGAACAACGCCTCCTTATCGTTCACATACCCGTAAAGCGCGCCAGCGGACATGTCGCAGAGCTTGGCGACATCTGTCATTTGCGTCAGCCGGAAGCCGGTTCGCCCGAAAGCGGCCAGAGCCGCATCGGCGATCTCGACAAGTTTCCCGGCTGGTTTGGCGCGCGCCATGTGGAGGCTCCAGTTAGACAAGGTCCTTGTATAACTGAACCACTCGTTCAATAAAAGATTTGCGGCACAGGCAATGCTACAAACGAAGAAGGCGAGCTCAATAGCGAATCGGTGGCATGGCCCAAGGCGACGAAAACGGCGGTGGACCGGATGGCACACCCATTATTCTGCCTGCGCGGAGGCAGGGCCTGACAGCCCGATTGCGTAATTATTTCCTAACCGGGCTCGTTGTCGCCGCTCCCATCGGGCTCACCATCTACATTACCGATTGGTTTGTCGAAAAGGTCGATACCTGGTTCGTGCCGCTGATCCCTGAAGCCTATCGGCCGGAAAACTATCTGCCTTTCAACATCTACGGCATCGGCCTTCTGGTGGCTCTGGTTCTGCTGACGCTTCTCGGCGCGCTGACGGCCAATATCTTTGGCCGCGCCATCCTCAACTTCGCCGAACGTCTGGTCGACCGAATGCCCATCGTGCGCAGCATATACGGCGCGCTGAAGCAGATATTCGAGACGGTGATCTCGTCTTCGACGCCGTCTTTCCGGGAAGTCGGCCTGATCGAATATCCGCGCAAGGGTTGCTACGCAGTCGTCTTCGTCGTTTCGCAAGGAGGCAGCGTGGTCGGCGAGTCCATCGGCAAGGATCTCGCCGCCGTTTTTCTCCCGACCTCGCCCAACACGATCACAGGCATGTTGCTCTATGTGCCCCGCGAAGAACTGGTCATCCTGGACATGACGATCGAGGAGGGCGCAAAGCTCGTCGTCTCTGCCGGTCTTGTCGAGCCGCTCAGCAAAAAAGCCAAACAGGTCTAGCCCGAGCGCAGATAACGGATCGCCTCGTCACGTTCGAAGAGATAGAGCAACACGCGCAGGGCTTCGCCGCGAGAGCTTTCCAATTCGGGATCGCGGTCGAGGATCATCCGCGCATCGTCATAAGCGGCGGCAAGCAGATCGCCCTGCGTCGCCACATCCGCGATACGAAAAATCGGCAAACCGCTCTGCTGCGTACCGAGTAACTCGCCCGCGCCGCGCAAACGCAAGTCTTCTTCCGCGATACGAAACCCGTCTTCCGTTTCGCGCATGATCTTGATCCGAGCTGTCGCCGTCTCGCCGAGCGGCGCCTTGTAGAGCAGCAGGCATATCGATTTGTCCGCTCCACGTCCGACACGCCCGCGCAACTGATGGAGCTGCGCGAGGCCGAAGCGTTCGGCATGTTCGATGACCATGACGGTGGCGGCAGGCACATTGACGCCCACTTCGATCACTGTCGTCGCTACCAGAATACGCGTCTCGCCGGCTTCGAAGCGGGCCATGGCGGCGTCTTTGTCGGCAGCCTTCATGCGTCCGTGCACAAGACCGACAACTTCGCCAAAGAGCTCCCGCAAATGTTCATAGCGATCTTCCGCCGCAGCGGCGTCGATCTCGTCGGATTCTTCGACCAGCGGGCAGACCCAATAAATCTGCGCATTGCCCGCCATTGCCCGGCGCAAGGATTCGACAACCTCCTCAAGCCGCTCGAGCGGCAATGCCCGCGTGTCGATAGGCTTTCGCCCCGGTGGCTTTTCGTGCAGCCGCGAGACGTCCATGTCGCCATAAGCCGTCAGCGTCAGGGTGCGCGGGATCGGCGTCGCCGTCATCACCAGAACGTCGGTGCTGGCGCCGCCCTTGGCCTGCAACTGCAACCGCTGATGCACGCCGAAGCGATGCTGTTCATCGACAATTGCAACGCCCAGCGCCTTGAAGGTAACGTCCTCCTGAAACAGCACGTGGGTGCCGACCAAAATATCGATCGAGCCATCCGCCAATCCTTCGAGAACATCGGATCGCCGTTTACCTTTTTCCCGTCCACTCAGAAGTTCGAGCCGCACCCCCGCCGCCTCGCAAAGCGGGGCCAGCGACGCATAATGCTGGCGCGCCAGAATTTCCGTCGGCGCCATCATCGCCGCCTGAAATCCGGCTTCCACCGCATTGAGCATCGCCATCAATGCGACGACCGTCTTACCGCTGCCGACATCGCCTTGCAGCAACCGCAACATGCGGTGCTCGGAGCCCATATCTGCGTCGATCTCGGCAAGCGCCTGTACTTGCGCGCCAGTCAAGGCAAAGGGCAGGACGTTTACGATCTTCGCACGCAGGTGCCCATCGCCTTTGATGACCCGACCGGACATCTTCCTCATCCGCAAGCGGACCAGCCCGAGCGCCAACTGGTTTGCCAGCAATTCGTCAAAAGCAAGCCGGGCGCGTGCCGATGCATGCGGATCGAGATCGTCAACCGCCTCGGGTGCATGCGCCGCGCGAAGCGAGGCAAGCCAGGGCGACCATCCGCGTGACTTCAACCACGGCCCGTCCTGCCACTCGGCCAATTCGGGCGCTCGCTCGACAGCGGCCTTGGTTGCCTTTTGCAATGGCTTCAACGTCACGCCCGCGGTCAGCGGATAGATCGCCTCGAGCAGCGGCAGGGAAGCGAGGTCTTCCGGGCTGACGATATGATCGGGATGCGTCATCTGCGGCTGGCCTTGATAGAACTCAACCTTGCCGCTCAATATCCGCGTTGCGCCCTCCGGCAATGTCTTTGCCAGCCAGTCGCCATGCGGATTGAAGAACACCACTTGCATCTCGCCGGTCTCGTCATGCACATGCACACGATAGGGCAGGCGCTTGATGCGCGGCGCGATGTGGAGTCCGACTTGCACTTCCACGGTGACGATTTCGCCATCGCGCAGATCGGCGATCTTTGGCCTCTTGCGGCGATCGACAAGACCAATGGGGAGATGCCAGCAGAGATCGACGACCTTGGGCCCGGCCAGTTTCTCGACAAGCTTTTCCAGCCGAGGCCCAATGCCGGGCAGGCTGCGGATCGGCGCGAAAAGTGGAAAGAGGACTTCGGGACGCATCGCCGCGCTCAGGCCCGCGCTTTGAGAAAATCAGTGACGGCGGGATAGGAGTTCACGGCAAGCGAGAAGTGTCCTTGATCCTCGGGGAAATGCGCAACCGCTCCCGGCACATGCGCCGCGTAATGCTCCCCAATGGAGACGGCCACCACTGTGTCCGCGCGGCCATGCCAGATGCCGGTCGGCACCGCAATGTCTTCCAACGCGAAATGCCAGGGCTCGCCATAGATGCGCGCGTCTGCGGCCATGCCGAGCGACGAGCGTTTCAGCCCCTCGCGCCAGCTTGCCACCATGAATTGCATCATCGGTCCATCGCGGAGTTCCATATCGGCAGCCGGGCGCGGCGTCCGTCGCACGCGCCATGTCCGCAACTGCTGAAGCGCGCGGTCCGAAAGCATGATCTGCCGACCGAGCGCCGCCATGACGACGCGTGCACCCGGATAGCGCAGCGCCGTCGCAATGCGACTGCTCCCGCCAAATGTCATGCCCGGCGCTTCCGGCGGTCCAAGGCCACAGACCAGCGCCAGCGCATTGATGCGCTTGCCCAGACCATGCGCCACCGAAGCGGCGTAGGGTGCACCACCCGAGACGCCGACAACGCCAAAGCGCTTCAGCCCCAAGTGGTCGGCCAGCCGCTCTATGTCTTCGGGCCAGTCCGCAAGCTTGCGGTAGGGCCGCGCCGTGCTGAGCCCATAGCCGGGCCGATCCACCCCGATCAGACGAACGCCTGACGAGGGCAGCAGCGTCGCTTCAAGCCGGGAACCCGGAAAACCGTGAAAATAGAAAACCGGCACGCCCTCCCGGTCGCCGCCTTCGGCATAGCCAAGTTTACGCCCACCCGGAAGCGGGCAGGTCCGGTTGGCGCTTTCGGCGGCAAAAGGGGAGTCGGTCATCCGCGCATGTTACAGCAAACCCTCCGCGCGTGAGGCGTTTTCGCGGCAAACCCCTCGGATCGAAAGGTCGGAAGGCTTTTTCCAGTGCCTTGATGGAGAAGGGCTGACATGAGCTACAGAGCGGTCTATACCGCTTGCAAATGGGACCGCGCAAATGGCCGACACGACCACAGTAGATCACGACACCCGCCTCAGGCGGCTCAAATTCCGCTCCTGGCATCGGGGCATCAAGGAGATGGACCTGATCCTCGGCCATTTTGCCGACGAGATTGTGCCGACCCTGAACGCTTCGGAAATCGACCAATACGAAGCCCTCATCGAGATCGAGGATACCAGCCTTTACAACTGGGTCACCGGACGCGAAAAAACGCCTGTTGAGCACGACACCCCCTTGCTCGCGCGCATCCGTACTTTCAACCATCTGGAAGGGACGCTCTGGCAGCGCAAAAGCTGAGCAGCGCCCATTTGCGAGAGCCCGTTTGCGAGACATCGAGAAAATCACTGCCGCGCCCGGCCGTCTGACGCTAGGCGAAGCGCCCGAAGGCTTCGACGCGCTGGTGCTCGCCGACATCGCGCGCGCTTGCGCGGAAAAGGGCGAGGGCACGGTCCTGCACATTGCCCGTGACGATGCGCGCCTTGCCGCCATGGAAGAGGCGCTATCCTTCTTCGCCCCGGACATCGAGATTGCGAGCTTTCCGGCCTGGGACTGCCTGCCTTACGACCGCGTCTCGCCGAACCCCGATATCGTCAGCCGCCGCATGGCGACGCTTTCGCGCCTCGCGGGGCGCAAGCCGGGCGGCTCAAAGCCATTCGTCTTGTTGACGACGGTCAACGCGGCGCTTCAGCGCGTGCCCGCGCGTGAGGAAGTAGCTACCTCCGCATGGTCGGCCCATGTCGGCAACGTCATCGACCTCGACCAACTGACCACCTATCTCATCGCCAATGGCTATGCGCGGACGGGCACTGTGCGCGAGCGCGGAGAGTTCGCGGTGCGCGGCGGCATTGTCGATATTTTTCCCTCGGGCTTCGATGCGCCTATCCGCCTCGACATGTTCGGCGATACGCTCGACGCCGTGCGCAGTTTCGACCCCGAAAGCCAGCGCACCACCGGCACGCTCACCACCGTCGCTCTCGTGCCCGCCAGCGAAATCCATCTGGATGCCGAAGTCATTCGCCGCTTCCGTGCCGCCTATGTCGCAAACTTCGGCGCCGCGACCGACAATGATCCGCTTTATGAAGCAGTCAGCGAAGGCCGCAAGCATCAGGGCATGGAGCACTGGTTGCCGCTCTTCCACGAAAAGCTCGAAACGATTTTCGACTACGTGCCAAGCGCGCTCATCGCATTGGACAGCCAGGTTGAGGAAGCCAAGGCCTCGCGCCTCGAACTGATCCGCGATTATCACGAAGCCCGCGTCGCCGCACGACAGATGAAGGCGGTTGATGCCAGTCCCTACAAGCCGCTGAAGCCCGAAGCGCTTTATGTGATCGAGGAGGATTGGACAGCGGCTCTGCATGGCCGCACAGTTCGCGCCTTCACCGGCTTCAGCGTCCCCGACGGCTTGAACCTCGGCGCGAAGCAGGGCCGCAACTTCGCGCCTGAACGCGCGCAAGAAGGCGTCAACATTTTCGAGGCGCTGGGCGGCCATATCACAGGACTCCGTCGGGCGAACAAACGCATAGCTATCGCGAGCTGGAGCGAAGGCGCGCGCGACCGTCTTTCCAATGTGCTGGGCGATCACGGCATCAAGAATGTCGCGCTGGCCGAAAGCTGGGCACAGGTTAACAGCGTCAATCGCGCCGTTGTTTCGCTGGTCGTTCTGGGTCTGGAAGCCGGTTTCGAGACAGACGATCTGGCGGTGATCGGCGAACAGGATGTGCTCGGTGATCGTCTGGTGCGCCAGCGCCGTACAAAGCGCGCGGCGAATTTTCTTACCGAAGCCTCAAGCCTGTCGCCCGGCGATCTCGTAGTTCATGTCGATCACGGCATTGGACGTTTCGAGCGTCTGCAAATCATCGAGGTGATGAGCGCGCCGCATGATTGTCTGCTGCTCATCTATCAGGGCGGCGACAAGCTCTATCTGCCCGTCGAAAATATCGAGCTTCTGTCGCGCTATGGATCGGATGAGGCGGGCGCGCAACTCGACAAGCTCGGCGGTTCCGGCTGGCAGGCGCGCAAAGCACGCCTGAAGAGCCGTATTCGTGAAATGGCGGGCGAGCTTATCAAGATCGCCGCCGCGCGTGAATTGAAGAAGGCGCCTGTCATGGAGCCGCAGCCCGGCCTCTATGACGAGTTCTGCGCGCGATTTCCCTTCACTGAGACGGAAGATCAGGAACAGGCGATCGAGTCCGTGCTGGAAGACCTTGCGCGCGGCCGTCCGATGGACCGGCTTGTCTGCGGTGATGTCGGTTTCGGCAAAACAGAAGTTGCCTTGCGTTCGGCTTTTGTCGGCGCAATGGCTGGCTATCAGGTTGCAGTCGTCGTGCCGACAACCTTGCTTGCCCGCCAGCATTACAAAACTTTCGTTGCGCGTTTTCAGGGCCTTCCGCTAAAGGTCCGCCAGATGTCCCGCCTTGTTCCCGCAAAAGACCTGTCCGAGACAAAGGCCGGGCTTGAGAGCGGGGACATCGACATCGTCATTGGCACGCATGCGCTGCTCGGCAAGTCGATCAGGTTCAGAAATCTCGGCCTGATGATCGTCGATGAGGAGCAGCATTTCGGCGTCGGCCACAAGGAACGCCTGAAGCAGATGCGCGCCGAGGTGCATGTGCTGACGCTGACCGCGACGCCCATCCCACGTACGCTGCAGCTGGCGCTTTCGGGTGTTCGCGAATTGTCGATCATCGCCACGCCACCGGTCGACCGTCTCGCGGTCCGCACCTATGTCTCGCCCTTCGATCCCGTCGTGCTGCGCGAGGCGTTACTACGCGAACATTATCGCGGCGGCCAAAGCTTCTATGTCGTACCGCGTATCTCCGATCTCGCAGACGCGCAAGAGTTTCTTGCCACCTATCTGCCGGAGGTGAAAACCGTCGTCGCCCACGGCCAGATGGCGGCAGGCGAAATTGAAGACAAGATGACGGCCTTTTATGACGGCAAATATGATGTGCTGATCTCGACCACCATTGTCGAGTCCGGCCTCGATATTCCAACCGCCAACACGCTGGTCATTCATCGCGCCGACATGTTCGGCCTCTCGCAGCTCTATCAGTTGCGTGGGCGTGTGGGGCGCTCCAAGGCGCGCGCTTACGCCTACTTCACCGTGCCGCCCAACCGCGTGATGACGCCGACCGCCGAAAAGCGTTTGCATGTTTTGCAATCGCTGGACTCGCTCGGTGCGGGCTTCACGTTGGCAAGTCACGATCTCGACATTCGTGGTGCTGGCAATCTGCTTGGCGACGAGCAATCCGGTCATATCAAGGAAGTCGGCTTCGAGCTTTATCAGGATATGCTGGAAGAGGCGGTCGCGGCCTTGCGCGGCGGCGGTGTCGGTGAGGACGAGGAGGGCCAGTGGTCGCCGCAGATCAATGTCGGCACGCCGGTTCTCATTCCCGAAAACTTCGTCCCCGATCTCGATGCGCGCATGGCGCTATATCGCCGCCTGTCGGATGTCGAGACGCGTAGCGAGATCGATGGTTTCGCCGCCGAGTTGATCGACCGCTTCGGCAAGCTGCCGGAAGAAGTCGAGTTCCTGCTCAAGATCGTGGAGATCAAGGGCCTCTGCCGCGTCGCCAATGTCGACAAGATCGACGCTGGCCCGAAGGGCGTCGTCATTTCGCTGCGCGACAACACCTTCGCCAATCCGGCAGGTCTTGTTGAGTTGATCAATGATGAGCGCGGCAATGCCAAGCTACGCCCCGACCAGAAGCTCTTTTTCAAGCGCGATTGGGAAACGCCTGCCGAGCGCCTCAGCGGTACGTATCGCCTGATGAAAACGCTGGCGACGCTCGCGGCCCCGGCGAAGGCGGCGTGAGCGTTACTCCGCCGCTGCCTCAGCGGCTTCCTTCGCCATCAGCTTGTCGAACATCCTGATAAGCGATGCGGATTCCTGTGCGCCGACCATCACCCATTTTTCGTTGATGACGAAGCTCGGCACACCCTGAATGCCCATCTCGCGAGCGAGCGCATCCTCGTGGCGAATGAGCTCGGCATCCGCGCCACGCGTCAGCAGGTCTTCGACAATATCGACGTCCATGCCCGCTTCAGCGGCGGCATCGAGCAGCACACGCCGGTCGCCTATGTCTTGGGCGTCGGTGAAGTACCGGCGGAAGAGAATATCGACCATCTCGTTCTGGCAGCCTGCCGTGCCCGCCCAGCGGATCAGACGATGGCTATCGAGCGTGTTTGGTGACTTCTCGATCTTGTCGAAGTTGAACTGGATGCCGAGCATGTCGCCATACTCGTGTAGCGACTTGCTGACGGCTTTGGTTCGGTCCGGGTCGGCGCCGAATTTCTTCTGCATATAGGCCTTGCGATCAACGCCGCCTTCGGGGATCGAAGCATCGAGCTGAAAGGGACGCCAGCGCAACGTAATGCCGTCCGAACCGCGTATCTCCAGAGCTTCATCGAGCCGCCTTTTGCCGATATAGCACCAGGGGCAGACCGTATCGGACACCACATCGAGTTGCATGGGAGCCTCCGCAAGTATGAATTCCGTTGCGTCGGATTATGCGCCCGTCGCGCCCGCCCTGCCAAGCTTGACCATCATTTCCCGGCTTCTAGGATGCGGACGCCGAACGGGCGCTGCTTATAAGCCACAGGACAGACCATGACCGACGCCGCCGATATTTCCCTGCCGTCATTTGACCTTACGGGCAAAGTTGCGCTCGTCACCGGAGCCACCAGCGGCCTCGGTCGTCGTTTCGCCCTGATCCTGGCAAAATCAGGCGCTTCGGTCGCGATCACGGGGCGGCGGGTTGAACGGCTCGATACACTGAAGGCCGAGATCGAGTCCATCGGCGGAAAAGCGCTGCCCATCGCGCTCGACGTAACAGATCCTGCGAGCATCAAGGCGTGTGTCGAAGCTGCCGAGCAAGGTCTCGGCCCGGTCAACATTCTCGTCAATAACGCGGGCATGAACGTGCAGGCCATGGCGCATGAAGTGACGCCTGAAGGTTACGACACGATGTTCGACACCAATGTGCGCGGCGCTTTCTTCATGGCGCAAGCTGTCGGCAACCGGATGATTGCGCGCGGCGAGGGTGGGCGCATCATCAACATCGCGTCGATTGGCGCTTTCACGCAGCTGCCCGGCCTCACGATCTATACGATGACAAAAGCCGCCGTCGCCATGATGACGAAGTCGCTGGCGAAGGAATGGGCGCGCAAGAACATCAACGTCAATGCGATGTGCCCCGGCTTCATCGAGACCGAACTCAATTCCGAATGGTTTCAGTCAGAAGGCGGTCAGAGACAGATCAAAACATTCCCGCGCCGCCGCCTTGGAGTCGAATCAGACCTCGACGGCACGCTGCTTTTGCTGGCCTCGGATCATTCGCGTTTCATCACCGGGTCGCTCTTTACGGCGGATGACGGCCAGTCTCTCTAGGAAAACCGCCCTTGCGTGAGCCAAATTGGGTTATTCGTTTCGAATCGGGACACTGAATAACACAATAAAAGCAACCACTTGTCTTAATGAAGCGTTGACTGCATGTTGAGGACTGGTGGGTGCTAGTCGTGCAGGGATGTTGAGCTATGACCAACTTTGCCGTCGGCGCAATTTTTGGTTTTCTTGTTTGCGTATGGGCTATCGGAACAGCGCCTACGACGGCGTTTTCCTCGCTATGGGCCCGTCTCGAACAGGTGCAGGAGATGAGCGCAACCGCGAGCCAAGCCTATGACTCTCTGCGCCCGGAACGTAGTCCGGCAGCTATGAGGGCGCCGGTGGCGCAGCCGCCCGTCGAGAAAACCGTTTATCGCTGAGACTTATCGTAAGGCGAGGGCGCGTCGGGTGACTTTGCCGTTGGCGGTGCGTGGCAATGTCTCGACGAAAATCACTTCGCGCGGGCGCTTGTACGCCGCGAGGCGATGCTCCGCTACTTCGAGAACCGATTTCGCGTCGGCTTTTTGGCCTTCTTTCAGCACGACGAAAGCCGCGATCACGCTAACGTCTTCCCGCACGTGAATTTCTGTAACCGCGACTTCAGCGATAGCGGGATGTTGCGCCAGCGCCGCCTCAACTTCTTGCGGCGAAACGCGATAACCCATCGCGTTCATCACATCGTCGGCTCGGCCATGAAACCAGAGATAGCCATCGGCATCGAATGAAGCGAGATCACCGCCGATGAACCAGTCGCCGCGATAGACGTCTTTCTCTTCCGCAGGCCGCCGCCAATAGCCGAGCATCAAGCCGGGATCGCTTCGATGAACCGCCAGCAATCCGGTTTCGCCTTGCGCCACCGGTTCAGTTCCGCCATCGAGCGGCAGTGCGGCAACACAACGTCCCGGCTGCGGACGCCCGGGACTTCCGACGCGAATTTCCATGCCCGGCGCCGTCGAGATATAGGTCGAGCATTCGCTCATGCCGAGCGCTTCGCAGAGATCTTTGCCGGTCGCTTCGCGCCAATGATCGAGCAACGTCGAAGAGAGCGCTTCACCTGCGGTGAGCCCATGGCGTAGCGCCGATAAATCATGCGTCGTGAGATCGCAATATTTCAAAATTTGTCGATAGAGCGTCGGCACGGCGGCAAACAGAGTTGCACCCGTGCGTTCGAGCAGCTTCGGCCAGACCTGCACATCCTTCTCGCCATTGTAGAGAACCGTCGTCGCGCCGTTCGCCCATGGATCGGTGAGGCCGACGCCAAGCGTATAGGTCCAGTTGAAAGCACCCGCATGAAGCACGGTGTCGCTCTCGCTGATCCCATACCAACCTTGATACATAGGCCGGCGGCCCCAAGCGCTGCGCTGCGCGTGAAGAACGCCCTTCGGCTTGCCGCTCGTGCCGGAGGTGTAGACAAGAAATGCCGGATCATTGGCATCCGTGTCGGCATAATCGGTGAGCGGCGTATGCGCCTTCAGTCGTGTGACCATCGCCTCGTCTATGACACGCACATTTTTTGCGTTGACCGACATGCCGCCAGCCACCGCCACGGCGGACGACGCTGAATCATTGAGCAGAAATTCCGCCTCGGCATCCGTCAGTTGCGCCGACGAAGGCAACGGCACAAGACCCGCAGCGATGGCGCCGAAAAAAAGCAGGGCGTAATCGCTTGTGTTGGGCATGCGGATCATCAGCCGCTCGCCGGGCGCGAAGCCTTCCGCGAGCAATCCTCCGGCGATGCGTCTCACTGCATCGTCGAGCGCGCCATAGGTCCAGCGCTCCGCCTCATCGAGCGGCGCATCCGCATCGGATACGACGATCAACGCGACTTTGTCTGGCCACTTTACGGTGGATTGAGCGAGACAGTAGCGCGCCATGTTGAAGCGCGACGGCGGCATCGCGCCAGCATAGCCGTAGCCTGTTTTGGATGTAGCGAAGGACATGTGCTGTTTGTAAGGTTCGGGCTCGAACGAGGCAAGGGCTGACCTCAAGCCGACGCTGCGTCATTCCGTGCGGCGTTTACCTCATCGGCGCGAGCGGCTAAAACGGAACCCAACAACGAGCAAAATCTATAGGGAGTTAGCTAATGGGTAGCGGTCCGCTGTCAGGCGTCAAGGTTCTGGAATTCGCGGGCATTGGCCCTGGCCCGTTTTGCGGCATGCTGCTCGCCGACATGGGCGCCGAAGTCATTCGCATCGACCGCAAGGGTGCGCGGGGCGGTTCCAAATATGACATTTCGAGCCGCGGCAAGAAGTCGATCGCACTCGATCTGAAGAAGCCCGAAGCAATCGAAACCTGCCTCAAGCTCATTGAAGGCGCTGACATTCTGCAGGAAGGTTTCCGCCCCGGCGTGATGGAGCGTCTTGGCCTTGGACCGGACGTCGCACTTAAGCGCAATCCGAAGATCGTCTATGGCCGCATGACCGGCTGGGGCCAGACCGGCATGCTGGCGCAGGCGGCGGGTCACGACATCAACTACATTTCGCTGACAGGCGCTCTCCATGCCATCGGCCGTCCCGGCGAAAAGCCCGTTCCGCCGCTCAACCTCGTCGGCGATTTCGGTGGCGGCGCGCTTTATCTCGCCATGGGTATGCTTGCGGCGCTTGTCGAAGCCAATAAGACGGGCAAGGGTCAGGTCGTTGACGCGGCGATGACGGACGGCGCGACTTCGCTGATGACCATGTTCTATGGCTTTACGGCCTCGGGCGTCTGGAAAGACGAGAAGGGCGCAAACCTGCTCGACGGCGGCACGCATTTCTACGACACCTACGAGACGAAAGACGGCAAGTGGATTTCGATCGGCTCCATCGAGCCGCAATTCTACGCGATCCTTCGCGAAAAGGCCGGCCTCACGGAAGACATCTGGAATCACCAGATGGACAATACGAAGTGGGCCGAAATGAAGACGAAGATCGAAGCCGTCTTCAAGACCAAGACCCGCGACGAGTGGTGCGCGATCATGGAAAACACCGACATCTGCTTTGCGCCGGTGCTCTCGATTACGGAAGCCAAGGATCACCAGCACAACAAGGACCGCCAGACCATTATTGAGGTCGATGGCGTTCCGCAGCCCAATATCGCGCCGCGCTTCTCGCGCACCGTGTCGAAAATTCAGGGGCCCATCCCGCAGGTCGGCGCGCAGACACTCGACGTACTGAAGGGCTTTGGTTTTTCTGAAGGCCAGATCGACGGCCTGAAGAAGGCGGAAGCGATTTGAGCGCACTTCCGGGGACGACGGGCCGGCGGCGCATCTATCTCATGCGTCACGGCCACGTCGATTATTTCGGCAAGGAAATCCAGGCGGCGGCCGGCGACACCAAAGTGGTGCCGCTGACGCCGCTCGGGCAGGAGCAGGCCAAAGCGGGCGGCGTCGCGCTTTCGCATGTCCGCTTCGACCGCGCGGTCTGCTCTGGCGTTCCGCGTACCTTCCAGACGGCGACCTACGTTCTGGCGAACCAGCCGGACGACATTCGTCCCGCGCTCGAAGTTGAGCCCGATCTCGTCGAGATTCACGGTGGCGGGTTCATCGAGGTGAAGAGCCGCGCCGAGCTTGCCGCCCAGATGGCTTATCATTTCGAGCTGGCGGGCGAGCCCGGAGCGACGATGCTCAATGGTGGCGAGGTTTTCGCCGATGCCGAGCTGCGCGCCGTCGCCGTCGTGAGACGTCTCCTGACCGAGCCCGACTGGCACACCATGCTGATTGCCGCGCATGAGGGCATCAACCGGCTGATCCTCGGCTGGGCCGCGCTTGGCGCGAAGGGTAGCGGCCTTAGGGCCGTGCAGGCTTTTGAGCAGGATCCTGCCTGCATCAACGTCATAGACTTCGACATGGTGCCGCGCGAAGACGGCAGCCTCGGCACGGAAATCCAGCGCGCCATCGTCAAGGCCGTCAACGTCACGCCCTATAACTATGTGAAGCATGGCATGAACATGACCAGCCTCGAGGCCATTTTCGCCAAAGACCCGCGCTAGTCGGACTGTACCGGGGTCTGGTCAACGCCGCCCGGCAGGGGTAGCCTTGCCCGATAGCCATTCAGACTCTGGGAGGAGATGGGAATGAGCAATCAGTTTCTGGGTACGGTCGATCATATCGGCGAGACGAAGACCCCCCCGCCCCGGATCAAGGGCATGCACCACATGGCCTATCGCTGCCGCGACGCGGAAGAGACGCGTAAATTCTACGTCGATCTTCTCGGGCTGAAGCAATCGGCGGCGCTCGCCTTCGACAAGGATCCGAGCGGCGGCGACCGGCCTTATATGCATCTCTTTTTTGAGATGGGCGACGGCAACTTCATCGCCTTTTTCGATGCACCCGCAAGCGCTTCCGATGATGTCTTCAAGATGAAAGACGGCATCGAAGATTATCATTTTGCCTTTGAAGTTGAGACGAAAGATGAACAAGACGCCTTCATCCAGCGTCTCAAGGAAGCGAAGGTGCCGGTCTTCGGGCCGATCAACCATCACTTCTGCCACTCGATCTATTTCTTTGATCCCAATGGGCTTTCTTGCGAAATCACCCTGAAGGATGCAAAGCACGACGAAATCCTGGCGGACGAAAGCTCACGCGCCGACATCGTCATGAAAGCCTGGAGCGAAAAGACTCGCGCGCTCAAGGAAGCCAAGCTGACATTCTTCAAGGCAGCCGATTAGCCACTTCAGAAAGTCATCGCGACGCCCAGGCTGACGATGTCGGCCGAAGCTTCGATCTGACCATTCAGATTGCCGCGCACCTGATTGTTGGGATCGCTGACCGACTGCGCGATAGTGGTCTTGGGCGCAAAGATATGGGAGTAGGCGGCGTTGATCGTCGTTGATTCCGTCAGCTTGTAGCCGGCGCCGAGCGATGCCCAATAACGATCCGAATCCGGGATACGCGGCCCGCGCTGCGCCGAACTCTGAATGACGCCTTCGTCATAGGCGACGCCGGCCCGTAACGACCAGTCGTCTGTCGGGTGATAGGTCGCACCCAGCGACAGAAACCAGCTGTCCTTCCAGTTCTCATTCGTCACGTCGTCGGCCTGGGCCGGATTGTCGAACTGCACCCGGATTTCCTTGAACCGGCTCCAGCGCGTCCAGTCCGCTTCTGCGCCGATCGTCCATTGCGGGGAGAAGTCGTGCTGCAGGCCAATGGATACGCTCTCGGGCGTTGTGACGGCAGCGCTCGCGCCGGTATCCACCAATTGGCCCGACAAGAGGGACAGAGCCTGTCCCTGCGGGCTGAGCGTGAAGTCGGCCGTTCCCCGAAGGTCCACGTCCATCTTGGAGCGATACCCGATGCCAAGGCGCGTGTCGGGCATCGGGGTGAACGTGACGCCAAGCGTGTAGCCATAAGCCCAGTCATCGCCTTTGATGGAGGCCATGCTGTCAATGGACGCATCGCCCGGCGGGAAAATGGGAATGCCCGCGCCCGCCGCACTCGCCGTCCCGATATCGATATTGCTGGCGAGACGTGCGCTGAGCTTCATGGCGCGGAAGCCCGCACCGAAGGAAATCCAGTCCGCAGCTTTCCAGGCAAGCATCGGGTCGATTTCAATTCCGCGCAGCTTCGATCCCAGCGCGTGATAACGCCCAACCCAGCCGCCGTCACCCTCGGTTTCGAAGCCATAAGGCGCATTCACCGCCAGACCCAGAAACCAGTCCGGCGTCACCTCCCATGAGCCTGTGAAGGCAGGCACATATCCCACCTTGATGAGATTGCCGCCGTCACCGCCGGTGATCGGCGTACCGAATACTGTCGTGGCGCTGCGCGGCGTGAAGTCCGCCTGGCCGGCCACGACAGAAAAACTCCCCACGACATGAATGCCAGAATATCGAGCCAGCGCCGCAGGATTGAAGAAACTGGCCGATATATCTTCGCCACCCGCCGCGATGCCTGCATAGGCGTTGCCTTGAGAAGAGGAAGATTGCTCATGGACGGCAAAACCCGCGGCGTGAGCCATCTGCCCAAATGGCAAAGCGACCACAGCGCCGGCGATTGCGGCGCTCTTCCAGTTTCTTCCTGGCATATGTACCCCTCGCTCGGAATCCGAACGCGCTTTCCGAATAAAGACGCTTGGTAAGCGCAACGATCTTCAGCAGGTATGGTTCCCAAGTAGCTCGCGCAAGGCGCGACAAACGGAGCTCTTCTCACTTTCTTTTATCATCTATCCACCACGTATCGCTGCGGTAGCCATAGAGCGACGTTCGCTCAGGATATTTCACCTTGGCCCATAAGGCGACCCATTGGTCGGGCGCATAGAAGAGCGGGATCACGTAGTTCCCGGAAAGCAGCACACGGTCGAGCGCCCGAACGGCGCTGACGAAATCTTTCCGCGAGCGCGCCGCCAATAGCGCCGAGATCATGGCATCGACGGCTTTGTCTTTCACGCCCATGAAATTATACGTGCCCGGCACATCCGCCGCCGCCGATCCCCAGCGAAAGCTCTGCTCATTGCCCGGCGACAGCGAGCCCGCCCATTCGAAAAAAATCATGTCGTAATCATAGGCGTCAAGACGCCCCTGATACTGGCTTGGATCGACATTGCGTACATGCACATCGATACCCGCCCGGCGCACCATATTCATGTAGACAAGGGCAAGGCGCTCATCGCCGGGGCGCGCAACCAGAATTTCAAAACTCAATGGCTTGCCCGTTCTCGCATTGACGATACGGCCATCCCGAACTTCATAACCGGCATCGCGCAGCAACGACAATGCCTTGGCGCGGTTGGCGCGGTTCTGGCCGCTGGCGTCGCCCATGGGAGCCTCATAACCGGATGCCATGATCTGCGGCGTCACCGCGTCGGGAAACGGTTTCAGCAACGCACGCTCACGATCATTCGCCTTGCGCCCGTGCGAGGAGAGATCGGAATTGTCGAAATAGCTTTCCGTACGTTTGTAGAGCGCATGATAGAGCGTCTTGTTCGTCCATTCGAAGTCGAACAGATAAGTCAGTGCGACGCGCACGCGCCGATCCGCGAAAATTGGCCGGCGGGTATTGAAGACCAGCGCCCTCATGCCTGAGGGCAGGCCGGTGCTGAAAACAGCCCTGTGAACGCGCCCATCTTTTACGGCAGGAAAATTATATTCTGCGGTCCAGCGACCGGGATCGTCCTCGGCGCGCACATCATAGAGCCCCGCCTTGAATGCTTCGAAAGACGCATTCGTGTCGCGGTAATAGTCGTAAACGAGGCGGTCGAAATTCCCCATGCCCCGGTTGACGGCGAGATTGTCTCCCCAATATGTCGGGTCGCGCGCATAAACGATCCGCGTGCCGGGCTTGACCGTCTCAACCTTGTAACGTCCGCTGCCGACCGGCGTCTCGAAACCCGATTGGTCGAAACGGCGGTTTTCATAAACGTGTTTTGGCAAGATCGGCATGAGGCCGAGGATCAGCGGCAACTCACGATCCGGTCCGCCGCCATCCGGCTCCGAGGCGATGATAAACTTGACCGTTCGCGCATCCGGCCGCTCGATCTTAGTCACTTTGGAAAAGTAGCTTTTGTAATTCGGGCGACCTTTGTCGCGCAGCACTTCCAGCGAGAAAATCACATCGTCGATGGTGACCGGCGTACCGTCCGAAAAGCGCGCCTCCGGGCGTAGCTTGAAAGCGACCCAGCTTCGGTCGTCCGGTGTCTCGATTGTTTCCGCGAGTAGGCCATAGAGGCTGAAAGGTTCGTCATAGCTACGAGCCATGAGGCTTTCGAAAACATATTCCCGCAGGCCCACCGCCGCCGTGCCCCGAACGATAAAGGGATTGAGGCTGTCGAATGTGCCGACCGCTCCATAGCGGATCGTACCCCCCTTTGGCGCCTGCGGGGCGGCATAATCAAAGTGGTCGAAATCTGCGGGGTAAAGCGGTTCGCCATGCATGGCGATGGCATGGCGAGGTGTGGCCCGGCTGAGCGTAGGAGACAGCAGGCTGACCGCGACGGCGCCAAGAAGGAGGGCAAGTCTCATTCTCAATCGTCAACCCCTCGAACCTGAGCGCCTTTTTGTTGGGCATTGGCCCCCGGGCGTTTGAGCGTCTGTAAGAAGTAAGGTTACTTCTATCATGGATGGATTCGGGACTGCTCAAAGGCCTCCGGATGTATCTATAATCGCGCCGCGACTCGAGGCCGGAACCCGGGTGGCACGTGGGCCTGAAAGCCCGAAGAAAGGATCACACCATGTTTCTCCGTCGCGCAGCGCTTGGCGCCGCCGCCGTTCTCTTCATGGCTTCAGCTTTTGCCCTGACGGCAAATGCGGCCGACCCTGCGCCCGCCAAGCCGGCGGCTGCTGCCGCGAAGCCTGACACGAAACCCGTCATAAAACGCTTCAACGTATGGGGCACCCGCTGCGACGAGAATGTAAAAACCAAAGCGCTTTCCGACTGCCACGCTTTTGTCGACGTCCGCGCAGGCGAACAAAAACAGCGTTTCATGTATCTGGGCATCGGCTACCTGCCCAAGAAGACCGACCTCTTTGCCTTCGTGATGACTCCGCTGGGTTCGATCCTCCCGCCGGGCGTCGGCATTAATGTCGACGAGAAGGTTAAGTTCGGCGGTCCTTACGCCTTCTGCATTCCGTTGGGTTGTCAGGCGGAAATCAAGCTGACTGACGAGCAAGTAAAGGCTCTGAAATCGGGCAAGCAGTTTGAAGTGCTGTTCCGCTTGATGGGGCAGGGCGTTGTGAAGGTGCCGGTCAAGCTCGACGGACTGTCTGCCGCCATCGCCTCGCTGCCCAAGCCCAAGGCGTAAAGCCGCTCTAGTCTTCCTTCGTCGGAGAGAACACGCTGCGGAACCATCCCCGGAGCGTGTTCTCCCTAAGAATAAGGCGCATCAGATTATCCATCTCTCGCGCCATGCGCTCAGGCTCGAGAAAGAGTTCGCTGCGCATACGCATCGCTCGAGCAGGATCGAGCTGGCGCACGACGCGCGCCGGATTGCCCGCCGCAATGCAATTCGCCGGAATATCCTTCGTCACCACGGACCCGGCGCCGATAATGCTGTTGTCGCCGATGGTGACGCCTTTACCCACAATGACGCGCACGCCGAGCCATGCATTCTCACCGATAACAATCGGCGCATGTTTTTCCAGCTCGCGCGTCCGATCGTAAGTGTCGTGCCAATCTGAATCGGAAACGTAACAACCGCTGGCAAACATCGTATTGCTGCCTATGCTGATGCTCTCGGACGCCACGATATGCGTGCCGGGGCTGATCAGGACATAGTCGCCGATGTTGATCCGGCCTTCGCGGCCGTCGGTTGTCCATGTGCAGAGCCGGGTCAGGTTACCGCGCGCGGCATGGATGTGTGCGTGGCAACCGACCCGAATATTGCCGCCAAAAATTTCGATATCGCGCGGGCTGGTGACGCTCAAGCCGGCGCCGACTTCATCGAAAGCGGGAACGATGAAGCGCTGCGTATAGAAACGCAGCCAGCCATCTTGCAGACGGCGAATGAAATATGGCCGCCTGTCGCGCCGCACGGGTTCGTTCTCCTTATGGGGAAAGCAGCTTGCTCTAGTGGGCGGTCTTCATACGGATGGTATAGACGCCGTCGCGCATCGGTCCGAAGAATTCCTTGACCTGTGGGTGACGAACCGGATCGCCAGTCTCATCGGCCAACAGATTTTGCTCCGAGACATAGGCGACATATTCCGTATCCGCATTCTCGGCGAGCAAATGATAATAGGGCTGGTCCTTGCGCGGACGCACTTCCTCGGGAATCGATTGCCACCACTCCTCGGTATTGTTGAAGGTGGGATCGACGTCGAAGATAACGCCGCGAAAGGGGTAAAACCTGTGGCGAACGATCTGTCCGATCTGAAACTTCGCCTGCCGGTTGATCTCCATATGCCGTCCACGCTCCACAAGACTTGTAAGCGCCAGAGTATCAGGTGGCGGGGTCAAGCGGGAAGCCCCGGACAGACTTTCAATGCGATGCGGGCATCAGAGCCTGCAACTCGCGGCAACCGATGACTTTCATGCCTCGATCTTCCAGCTGGCCGCGCAGGTCGCCCGTTCCCAGAAGCTCATGATCGCCGACCCGTGAACGCCAATCGGGGCAAATGCCGCGCAATTCGGCAGTGTCGAGGGCAGGGTGAAAAAGCACATAGCCGAGCTGGCCGGGTTTCATCTTGTCCACCATCTCGAGCGTACGCTTTGGCCGTTCGTCCTCGATGGAGAGCGAGAGTTGGAGAACGCGGTCGAACATCGGCACGCCTCGCTTGTCGAGATCACGAGTATTGGCTGAAAAAACATCGACCGTCTCGCGGTCATAAGACCCGGCGCTCCATTGTTTTTCATCGAGACGCAGCGCGAAGGGCGCGAGTCCAGCATCGAGAGCGGCTTTGATGAAAGCCGAATAAAATCGACCGTGCATCACCGATCCCATATGCGTGTCGAGATGGCTCGCCGGGATGCCAGCCTCCCGCGCCATCTCGATCTGCATCTTCAATTCCGTGCCGACAGCCACCGGATCGGCGTGTGCCGCAACCGCTTCGGAGGTCCGGTGAAACGCCCGTTCGCTGTCCATGAGTCCGCTCGCCAGATCGCGGGTCGATACGGGCCCCCAGCGATAGCCGGGCCACTCGCTGGTCAGCGTTGCGTGAACGCCGAGGTCGGCGTCCGGGTTCTCGCGCGCCCAAGCCGCCGTGGCGCGGAACCAGGGACAGGGCACCATGACGGAGCCGCAAGTGACCGCCTTGCGGCCCCAGAGATCGGCAAAGGAATCGAGGGAGGCGCCACACATCCCGACATCATCGACATGCAGAATGACGACCCTGTCGCTCGTGCTGAACCCCAGTTTTTCAAGCGCCGGATTGGCCGTCATGTCCGTCCCCATGTTCATTTTTGCGTCTTTACCCCAAAAACCACGATTGCGCGGCGGCTCCACATAGCGAATATGGCACCAACAGACACTCGCCTGGAACCACAAGGTTCGGGTCCAATATCCCGGAGAGCAGAATGAGCCGATCCGTCGCCCCCTTATTCAACCCCTTCACGTTCAACGGTCTCGAATTGCCGAACCGCGTCGTCATGGCCCCGATGACCCGTTCGCAGTCGCCGGGTGGTATTCCGGGACCTGAGGTTGCTGCTTATTACCGCCGCCGCGCCGAAAATGAAACCGGCCTCATCATCACTGAAGGCACAACCGTCAACGATCCGGTCTCGACCATGGATCCGGCTGTACCGAACTTCCACGGCGCATCCCTGGAAGGCTGGAAACGCGTCGTCGAAGAAGTTCACGGCGTCGGCGGCAAGATCATGCCGCAGCTCTGGCACGTCGGCATGGCGCGCAACCCCTCGCGCGCGCCTTATCCCGAATTGCCGAGTGCCGGACCGTCGGGCCTTGCCGCTCCCGGCAAGAAAGTCTCGGAGCCCATGACGAAAGACCACGTTCAGAGGGTCATCGACGCTTTCGGACGCGCCGCCGCCGACGCTCGCGAGATCGGCTTTGACGGCGTCGAAGTTCACGGCGCGCATGGCTACCTGATCGACCAGTTCTTCTGGGAAGGACTGAACGAGCGTCAGGACGAATTCGGCGGCAGCATGCGCGCGCGCACCGAGTTTGGCGTCAAGATCATCGAGGCGATCCGCCGCGAAACAGGCAAGGACTATCCGCTCGTCCTGCGCTTCTCGCAGTGGAAACAGCAAGACTTTGCCGTGAAGCTCGCCTCAACGCCGGAACAGCTTGGCGAATTCCTGAAGCCGCTGTCGGATGCGGGCGTCGATTGCTTCCACGCCTCGACGCGGCGTTTCTGGGAGCCGGAATTCGAAGGCTCGACGCTCAATCTCGCTGGTTGGACGAAGAAGCTCACGGGCAAGCCGGTCATCACGGTCGGCAGCGTCAGCCTTTCGGGCGACTTTATCGCCGCATTCGGTGGCGAAGCATCGCAGGCGACCGGCATTGATGATCTGCTGGTGCGGTTGGAGCAGGGCGAGTTCGACCTCGTGGCCGTCGGCCGCGCGCTGCTCGTCGATCCAGAGTGGGCCCGCAAGATTCACGAAGGTCGGTTCGACGCGCTGATGCCGTTCAACGCCGCCGCGCTGGCGACCCTGTCCTGAGATATGAAATGTGGCCCGGTTTAACCGGGTCACATCGCCTCAGAATTCATAGGCTTTTGCGAAATCGGGTTCGCGCGCCGCAACCTTTTTCGCCAGATCGACCATGACTTTGGCCTGCTTCCAGGTCGCGTCATCCTGCATCTTGCCATCGATCATCGCCACGCCGGTGCCGTCGGGCATGGCGGCCAGAATCTTCTTCGCAAAAATCACTTCCGCCGGATCGGGGCTGAAGACTTTTTTGGCAATGGCGATCTGCCCCGGATGCAGCGACCAGGCGCCGACACACCCCATCAGGAAGGCATTGCGGAACTGCTGTTCGCAACCCTCAGCGTCCTGGATGTCACCGAAGGGGCCGTAGAAGGGCCGTATGTCATTCGAGACGCAGGCATCGACCATCTTGGCGAATGTATAATGCCAGAGATCCTGCTGCGCATAGGCGCGCTTGCCACCATCGGCGCGCGGGTCTTCGAGTACGCCGTAGCCCGGGTGACCGCCGCCGACGCGCGTCGTCTTCATCCGGCGCGAAGCTGCGAGATCGGCGGGCCCAAGGCTCATGCCATGCATGCGCGGTGAAGCAGAGGCGATCTCCTCGACATTCTTCACGCCTTGCGCCGTTTCGAGGATCGCGTGAATGAGCAACGGCTTGCGGATCGAATGTTTAGCTTCGAGCTGAGCAAGGAGCTGATCGAGATAATGGATGTCCCAAGCGCCTTCGACCTTCGGCAGCATGATGACATCCACCTTATTGCCGACAGCGGCGACGATCTCCGTGATATCGTCGAGCATCCATGGGCTGTTCAGCGGATTGATGCGGGTCCACAACCCTGTCTGACCGAAGTCGTGTGCCTTCGCCGTCTCGATAAAGCCCTTGCGAGCCGCGTCCTTGGCATCCGACGGGATTGCGTCTTCAAGGTTGCCGAGGATCACGTCCGCAAGCGGGATCATCTCGCCAACTTTGGCGCGCACTTTTTCGTTATGGCCCGGGAAGAAGTGGATCATGCGCTCAAGCGCGACCGGCAATTCGCGATAGGGCTCGGGCGCGCCGATGGCGAGCGGCTTGTAGAAATTCGTCGGAAGTTTCATCGGATGAGATCCGTCAAGTCGGAGCGAAAAAAGGATAGAATAGTCTAACCGGAA
This sequence comes from Parvibaculum sp., assembly GCA_036499025.1. GTDB lineage: Bacteria > Pseudomonadota > Alphaproteobacteria > Parvibaculales > Parvibaculaceae > Parvibaculum. The sequence continues at coordinate 43,213 of DASYEM010000027.1, forward strand.
TCTATCGCTTGTCGATCAATGCTCGAACCGGGCCTGCGGCGGTCAATGCCGCGATGCCGATGACGGAAGAGCCTGCGATCAACAAATAGGCGGGCTTATAGCCGCCCGTGCTTTCATACATAAAGCCGATGAGCGCCGGTCCGGCCGCATTGGCGCAAGTCGTGATCATCTGGGCGAGCGACAGAATGCGCGCATAGGCCTTGAGGCCGAACGCTTCCGCCATGATGAGCGGCTGCATCATCTGCATGTTGCCGACGGTCGCGCCGAACATCGCCGAGACGATCATCAGCGCGGTTACGCCTTCGGCAAAAGCAAAGAGCGTGAACGAAAGAGCCTGCAATACGAAGACGCCTTGCAGATAACGCTTCGATGAGACGCGCGACAAAACGGAACCGCCGACGAGACGCCCGGTTATGCTCGCCGCCGCCATTACCGAGACGGCCCATGCGGCGATATGATCGTCGCCGGTTCGCGTCGAGACCAGGCGGAACTGATGTGCGAGGCTGCCGACCTGCGCCATCATCGAGAAGACATAGGCGGTCGTGAACAATACGAAAAAGCGGCTACGGATCGCGTCGTGGAAAGAGACGCCGTCAGGCGCCAGCATCCGCCCATCGGCATCGAGGATCAGCGCGTCGCCATCCGGGGCGAGACCCATGGAGGCCGGGTCGGGCTTCAGGAATAACCAGCAGATCGGCACAGTGCCAAGAACGAGGACGAGAGCAAGCCAATAGCTTGCCTCACCGAGCCCGATCTTCTGGATCAGCGTCACCGAAATAGGGGTGAAGATAATGCCACCCAATGAAAGGCCGGTGGAGGCATAGGCGATGGCGCGCGAGCGTTGACGATTGAACCAGCGGGCGACAATCGTCGTGCCGGGAATGACCGCGACAGCGGCATTGCCCATGCCGAAGAGGATGTAGAAAGCGTAGAGCTGCCATAGCTCATGGACATGGCCTGCCGAGGCGAGAGCCGTTGCCGCACAGAACGCGCCAAAGGTAATGATGATCCGCGGATCGTAGCGGTCCATGAGCCAGCCAACGCCGAGACCCGCCACACCGCCCGCAAAGAAGAAGGCGGCCGTAGCCGTTGAAACGGCGGAAACCGCGAAACCGTTCTGAGAAACGAAGGCCTTCAGGAAGATCGACAGGTTATAAAAGATCAGGCCGCAGGACACGGTCTGCATGAAAAAGACCGTGGCGACGATGTACCAGCCATAGAAAAGACCGCCTTTCGGGCGGTCCTCTTGGTCAGGGGAGGCGCTTTCGGCGCTCATCTCCGCGCAAACTCCAGGAAATGTCGAATAGCGGCTTACTTAAGCTTTTTATGCCGGGGAACAAGCAGAAAAGCCGCATACCCTAAACTAGACCGTGGTCGTGAGCCGCTTGAGTTCCGCTTCCATGGCCCGCTTGAACTCGTCGCGCTCGGTGACGCGATGATCGCCTCGCGCATAGGCCTTGGCATTCTCGAAATAAAAGGCCGCATTCATGGCATTAGCGACGCCGCTGTCGCGCGTGCGGATGACCTTGCCCGGCGAGCCGGCGACGATAGAATTCGGCGGGATCACCGTGTTTTCGGTCACGATGGAATGTCCCGCGACGATCGAATTCGCCCCGATCTTTACTCCATCCATCAGGGTCACGTTGATGCCGATCAGACAATTATCGCCGACATCCGCACCATGGATCGTGCAGTGATGGGTGATAGAGCAATTTTCGCCGATGATTGTCGGCGTCATGTTGCCGACATGGATCATCACGAAATCCTGAATATTGGAATGTCGGCCGATGCGGACTTCATGCATTTCGCTGCGGATGACCACATAAGGCCAAAGCGAAGCCCCTTCGCCAATATGTACCTTGCCATAAATGAGCGCCGTCTCGTGAACGAACGCAGGATTGTCGAGCGTGACGTCGGGCCCAAAGTTTCTAGTCATTCAACCTACCATCGAGAAGAGCGCGAACCGGACCGGCTGCCCAGATCAGCGCGAGAGCAAATAATGACGCTGCCGCCATTGCGAGAAAAGCTGCGTGATAGCCGCCAGCCCGGGCGTAGAGCTGTCCCATGACAACGGGTCCGCTGGCGACCCCGGCCACAGTGCAAAGCTGATTGATCGAAAAGATGCGGCCATAGGCTTTGAGCCCGAAAGCTTCGGCGCTCATCAACGGCGCCATCATCAACAGATTGCCGACCGTAAATCCAAAAAGCAGCGAAGACGCGACGAGCCCCGCCGCGGTATCGGCAAACGCCAGCAAAATGAGGACCGCGCCTTGCCCGACGACAAGCCCGACGACGAAGCCGCGCGAAGAAATATAGGTCAGGGCCCAACCGCCGATGAGACGCCCGACAACGCTCGCGCCTGCCATGACCGCCAGCGCCAGCGCGGCGGTGTCGTCGCTCCCGGTGCGGCCTGCGACGAGGCTGAAGAGATGCGCAATGCCACCCACTTGCGCCATCATCGCGAAAATGAAGGTGAGCGTCATCAGAATGAAAAAGCGGCTGCGTATGGCGGTTTCGAATTCAATCCCATCGGCCGGAAGGGGAATGCCTTTTGCATCGCGGATGATCGGATCGCCGTCCGGGCCGTGCCCGTAGGCAAGCGGGCTCGGCCGGATCATCACCCATGTGATCGGGATAATGCCGAACACGAAAATCATGGCAAGCCACGGCGCTGCCCCGGCGAGGCCGAGCTGTGCGATGAGCTTGGCCGAAAGCGGCGTCAGCAAAATGCCGCCAAGCGACAATCCGGTCGATGCAATGGAAAGCGCCTGCGAACGGCGGCGCGCAAACCATCGCGCGACAAGCGTCGTGCCGGGCAGAAGCGCGCATGCCGAATAGCCAACGCCGAAAATCGCGTAGAACGCATAGAGCTGCCACAGTTCATGCACATGGGCCGCGGCGAACATCGTGCCGCCGCAAATGAGCGCGCCGGCCGTCATTACCCAACGAACATCGTAACGTTCGATCAAAGCGCCGACGCCCAGGCCCGCAACCCCGCTGGCGATAAAAAAACAAGCAGTTGCCGTCGAGGCGGATGCGACCGAAAAGCCCGCATGATCGACAAAGGCTTTCAGGTAGACCGATAGATTATAGAAGCCGAGACCCGACCCCACGGCCAGCACAACCATGATCGCCGCGACGACATACCAGCCGTAAAAGACGCCCGCTTGCGGGTGCTCTTCGCTCATTTTCCTTTTTCTCTTCCCGTCTTTTTGGGCTGGGGCATAGTCATGGGCCTGCGCCATCGGCACAAGAGCCAATGAGCAGCCTCCGCGCTGGCGTGAGCTCCGTCATTCGGATAAAAATTCTTCAGCCGACATAAGAACGGACCACAGGGAGATCTATCCATGAAATTCTATAATTCGATCGGGCCCAACCCGCGCGTCGTGAAAATGTTCATGAAGGAAAAGGGCATCGAAATTCCTTTCGAGGAAGTCGATCTGATGAAGGGCGATAATCGGCGCGAGCCTTATCTTTCCAAGAATCCCAGCGGGCAGATGCCATCGCTTGAACTCGATGACGGCTCGGTGATCGCCGAGGTCACGGTGATCTGCGAATATCTGGACGAGAAATACCCCGCCAATTCGCTGGTCGGTGCCACGGCGGAAGAACGAGCCGAAACGCGCATGTGGACCCGCCGCGTGGATCTCAATATTTGCGAACCGCTGGCCAGCGGTTTCCGTTATTCAGCCGGCCTGCCGCTGTTTAAGGATCGCATGCGTTGCCTGCCTGAAGCGGCGGATGGGCTCAAGGCGATTGCGCAAGACAAGATCGCTTGGCTCGACAAGCAGATTGCCGGCAAGGACTTTCTGGCTGGCAAGCGGCTGACCCTCGCCGACATCCATCTCTTCTGCGTCCTTGATTTCGGCGCTGCCGTCGGTCAGCCGATCGACCCGGCAAACAAGAACGTGATGGCGTGGTTCGAGCGCATGAAGGCCCGCCCGAGCGCGGCGGCGTCTGCCTGAGCAGTCTCCATGCGTGATCAATCGTCTGAAGGCCGGTTCATCAGAATCGGCCTTCATTACATAAAGTTCATATTTCTCTCCGAGGTCGGGCTTTCGCGGGTTGTCGCCGGGCGTTAATGTAGTAAAAGATACTTACTATCTTGGGAGGGATGGATGAGTTTTTTCGCTCGGATTGCGTTCGCAGCGCTTTTGGGTTTCGTGTTCCTCGCGGGACCCGGAACGGTGAAGGTCTTTGCCGCAGACGACGGCCTGCAGGACTATCTCAAATGCCCAATGTCTTCCGAGATCAAGAATAAGGAAGGCGCCATGGGCTGGTGGCATCGCCGCACGCCGGAGCAGCAGCGCATCG
>DASYEM010000028.1:0-12097 GCA_036499025.1 Parvibaculum sp.
GGCCGAGCAGGGCGTCGATTATTTCACCATTCATGCGGGCGTGCGTCTGGCTTACGTGCCGATGACGGCGAAACGTGTCACCGGCATCGTCTCGCGCGGCGGCTCGATCATGGCCAAGTGGTGCCTCTCGCATCACAAGGAGAGTTTCCTCTACACGCATTTCGAGGAAATTTGCGACATCATGCGCGCCTATGACGTGTCCTTCTCGCTGGGCGATGGTTTGCGCCCCGGCTCGATTGCCGACGCGAACGACGAAGCGCAATTCGCCGAGCTCGAAACGCTTGGCGAGCTGACGCAGATCGCCTGGGCCAAAGGCGTTCAGGTGATGATCGAAGGCCCCGGCCATGTGCCGATGCACAAGATCAAGGTCAATATGGACAAGCAGCTCAAGCATTGCGGCGGCGCGCCCTTCTACACGCTCGGGCCGCTCACCACCGACATCGCGCCGGGCTACGATCACATCACCTCCGGCATCGGCGCCGCCATGATCGGCTGGTTCGGCTGCGCCATGCTTTGCTATGTGACGCCGAAGGAACATCTGGGCCTCCCCAATCGCGCCGATGTGAAAGAAGGCGTCATCACCTACAAGATCGCCGCTCATGCCGCCGATCTCGCGAAAGGCCATCCGGCGGCGCAACTCCGCGACGACGCGCTTTCCCGCGCCCGTTTCGAATTCCGCTGGGAAGACCAGTTCAACCTTTCGCTCGATCCCGAACGCGCGAAAGAGTTTCACGACCAGACGCTGCCGAAAGACGCCCACAAGGTCGCGCATTTCTGCTCCATGTGCGGCCCGAAATTCTGCTCGATGAAAATCACGCAGGATGTGCGCGACTATGCCGAAAGCGGCATGGCCGAAATGTCCGACAAGTTCCGCAATTCCGGCGCGGAGCTTTATCTGGAAGAAGGCATCGACGCGGCGAAGGCGGCAAACAGCGCGCTTGGCGGGAAGCGGGAGAATCCGATTCCGTGAACCTCAATTTCTCCGCCCTTTCCTAAATTCCCTCCCCCCTTGAGGGGGAGGGCTAGGGAGGGGGGTACCCCTTGAAGAAAGACTCTCGCGAAGCGAACCCCCCTCCCGATCAGCTTCGCTGATCCGCCTCCCCCTCAAGGGGGGAGGGGAAGAAAAAGCGGAGCAAACCCATCGCCGAAATCCTCCCCGACCTCCTCGTGCCCGATCTCGACCTCGTCTTCGTCGGCACGGCGGCAGGCCATCGCTCCGCCGCCGAGCGCGCCTATTACGCCCATCCCGGCAACCGCTTCTGGCGCACGATCCACGAGATCGGCCTCACACCGCGCCTCTACAGCCCTTATGAATTCCCTGAACTTCTGAAACTGAAAATCGGCTTCACCGACATGTCGAAAATCGGCAGCGGCATGGACCACGAAATTGCGCGCGAACATTTCGACGTGACGCTTTTCGAAACCAAGATGCGCCGCTTCGCGCCCCGCACCATCGCCTTCACCAGCAAGAAGGCTGCGAGCCTCTGGTATGGTGTTTCAACGAAGCGCGTAGCCTATGGGCTTCAGCCGCCGCAGCCTGATTTTCCTGCGGTCTTCGTCCTCCCGTCGCCATCCGGCGCGGCATCGAGCTCCTGGGACATTGAGCCCTGGCAGGCGCTTGCTCTTCGCCTCAAACAAAAATCCCGGAAAGCGTTGCCGCATCCCCGGGATTGAGAAATCGTTTGCCGACTGACGATTAGATCGGCGGTGTGTAGGCGGGCGTCACGCCGCAAGTGACAGCGGGATACTTGATCTGGGCAGGCCCCTCGCCAGCGCAATACTTGGCGTAACTGCCGGGATTGATCTGCTTGAATATTTCGTCGGTCATCGGTTGCGGATCGTCCTCGCGGTTGCGGCGCTTCAGGCTCTTCGGTTCGCCGAAGTAAAAGCGGATGCCTGTCTGCGCGATGACAAGATTGTCGTTGCCCACCGAGCTTCCGGCAAAGAATGTCATGCCGGATTTCACGCCGAAGTCGGGCTGGTATTCGAGGTCGAGGGTGGCCGCCGTATTGCTTAGCGGATTTTTGGCGGCGCCGATGCCGAGGCGCAGATTGTCATTGGCATACCAATAGGCTTTGGCCACGCCGTAGAAACCGTCCTTCGTATGGTTGCCGTTTTCATGGCCGCCGCTGAAAGCGAGCGTCAGATCGCCGAGATAGTATTCGGCCTCGCCGCCGAAGCGCGTGATGTTCATATCGACGGTGCCGCCGACATTGGGGAAGGTCGCATAAGCGCCGGTGAGGCCGATGAGCCCCTTCGCCGGATCGCGCCAGAAGAGATGCCCGCCTATGGCTGCCGCGCCGTCATCGTCGGTGGTGGCGGCGGTTGCGTCGGCCTGAAACCCGAACGAATGGGTGAGCGGCACGGAGAGCGAGCCCGACAGCATGCCATCGAGACCTTCCGACAGATTGTCCTGATGGTGATAAATACCCGAGAGCGAGACGCTGCCGTTGAGCTTGGAAACCGCAGGGGCGTCGCCGGCCCGAACGGATGTGGCAATCAGCGCGACGCTCAGGGCGCTCAGTATGGCGGCTGTTTTCAGAGTTTTCATAAGAGGCTCATTGTGAGTGGATGCGTAAAACGCGCAGGAACCGTTCTATGTTAAACATGCCTAATAGAATCTTAACTCAAAGAGTTGATTGGTTCTCTCGGGATGAACTCTCACGCGACGCGCGGCGCGATCAGATAGCGTCCGAATTTCACCGCGAAGAGAATGAACCCCGCGCTCCACAGCGCGCCCGCCAGCGCTACGGCATGCACATAGTCGAACGGCAGCGCGGGCGCGAGCACGCGTAGCGCCGCGCCGAGATTGATGAGTGCGTAAATCGCAACCGTTCCCCCATCGGCGGTGAGCGGTCGCCCCGTATGGCCGAGCGAGGCGCGCGTCATCACCGCGACCGTCATCACGCCGATGGCGCCCGCCGTCAGCGCATGCAACGCGGCGCCGGCGCTCACCAGATCGGGTGCGAGGTTCGCCGCGCCGAGCGTCAGCAATGCGATGGCAAGCCAGCCATAGCCGATATGCAGAATGAGAACGAGCGGTTCGCCGGTTGTCAGATAGCCGCGCCAGCTTGCAAGCCGCAGGCATTGCGCGAGGCCTGCAAGGCCAAGCAGCGCGCCTGTCATTTGCGTATCTGGAAAACCCGTCCAGGCCAGCATCGAAATGCCCGTCAGCAGCAATGCTGCCTTGTCGGTGAAACCGGAGGGCGCGACAAAGGTGATGCCTTTGCGCGCCAGCCAGTTACGCGTGAAGTTCGGCGTGATGCGTCCGCCGATCACCGAGATCAGCATGGCCGCCACGGCCAGCGCCAGACGCAATCCAGTCAGCGGATCGGCGCCGGTCGCGAGCGCCCAATGGAAGAGAAGATTGGAGACCCAGAAAATCGTGAGGAGGATGACGATGATCAGGTTCTTCCAGTTTCCGCCGGAAATGATTTCGCGCGCCATCACCGCGGCGAGCACGGCGAAATAGAGAAGATCGACTTCCGCCGCTATGCCGGGCGCAATCGTGCCTGCGGCGGCAAGCGCCACGGCGACGCGGCCCGCAAGCCAGAGCGCGACCAGCAGGCCGAGCATCCATCCCGAAACCGGCGGGCGCTTCGTCCATTCGGCGATGGCGGTCAGCGCGAAGCCGCCCATCACCGCGCCGAGATAGCCGAAGATCATTTCATGGGCATGCCAATAGACCGGCGCGAAATTCTCGCCGGTCGGTACGGCCAGCCCTTCGAGAAAGAAAATCCAGAGCGGCAGCGCGACGCCTGCAAAAAGCGCCGCACCGAGAAAGAAGGGGCGAAAACCGGCGCTGAAAAGGACGGGCCCCTCATAGTCTCGTTTCGCCACACTCGATGCCGTCATGCCATTTCCTCCGCTCACCGCTCATGTCACGCTGACATGCTGCCTCCGCCGCGTAAATGCGCGGCATGCGCGCGCGACGTGTTGCCGCAACGCGCGCCACTCAAACACTTCTCATGACAAGGGTCGTGACGCGTGGCAAGCGCACTGACTACACCGCCGTCATTGCGAGGAGCCCAGCGACGTGGCAATCCAGTCTGCGGGCGCGGCTCTGGATTGCTTCGCTGCGCTCGCAATGACGGAACAAAGACGACCGGGGTTAAATAACCCAAACCCCAATCACCCCACCTTCCCCATCACCTCGTCGAAGAGATCGCGCATCGCCGCCCATGAGCGCCGGTCCGTCGTCGCGTGATAGGCAAATCCCGGAATGTTCATCGCATCCACCTCGCGGTTGGTGAAGCTGTGGCCCGCGCCGCCATATAGTTCCATGCGCCAGTCGATTTTCGCGGCCTGCATTTCCTTCACGAAAGCGTCGCGGCTCTCCGCCGGAATGATCGGATCGTCAGCACCCAGACAATCCATGACCTTGCAGCGGATATTTTTCGCGTCCTGCGGCGCGGTCGTCGTTAGGCCGCTATGGAAGCCGACGACGCAGCCGACATCGGCGCCGCTACGCGCAAGCTCCAGCACCGTCGTGCCGCCGAAGCAGAAGCCGATGGCGGCGGTGCGTTTGGGATCGACACTGGGTTGTCCCTTCACGATGTCGAGCGCCGCATTGGCGCGGGCGCGCAAGGTCGGCAGGTCGCCCATCAAACCGCCGATGGTCGCCATCGCCTGTTCGCGGCTGGTGATCGCTTCGCCGAACGTGTCCATCGCGAAGGCGACGTAGCCGAGTTCGGCCAGCATCTTCGCGCGCTCCTTCGGATGGCCGGTCATGCCGCCGCCCTCATGCGCGACGAGCACGCCCGCCGTCTTCTTGCCGTTCGATCCGTCGGCGAGAAAGCCTGAGAATTTCTTGTCCCCGACCGTGTATTCGATATCCCCGGTTTTCATCGCGCTCCTCCCAAAGCAAAAATCCCCGCCGGAGCGTCGGCTCAGGCGGGGATAATTTGCGGGATGAAAAGAGGCCGCGCAACGATGTTGTCGACAACATCGTTGCAGGCGTCTGGTTCGGCAACGACGACAACGGGCCGACAACTTTTCGACCGTCGTCGTCAGACGTTGGCGAGGGCTTCCTTGCGCGCGTCCGACTGGTCGCGGAGTTCGGCCTTCATCGCCTTTTGCAGCTTCTCGAAAGCGCGCACCTCGATCTGGCGCACGCGCTCGCGGCTGATGCCATATTCCTGGCTCAGGTCTTCCAGCGTCGCCGGTTCGTCCTTCAGGCGGCGCTCGGTCAGGATATGCATCTCGCGTTCGTTGAGCGTCTGCATCGCCTTGGACAGCATGTCGTGGCGGTGATCCATTTCCTCGCGGTCGCCGAGTTCGCTTTCCTGGTCGGCGCTGTCATCGACAAGCCAATCCTGCCACTCGCCGCCTTCCGAATCCTGGCGCAGCGGGGCGTTCAGCGAATTGTCGGGGCCCGACAGGCGGCGGTTCATCGACACGACTTCGTCTTCGGTGACGCCGAGACGGGTTGCGATGGTCGTCACATGTTCGGGATGCAGGTCGCCTTCCTCGATCGCCTGAATCTGGCCTTTGACCTTGCGCAGGTTGAAGAAAAGCTTCTTCTGCGCGGCGGTCGTGCCCATCTTCACCAGCGACCACGAGCGCAGGATATATTCCTGGATCGAGGCGCGGATCCACCACATCGCATAGGTCGCGAGGCGGAATCCCTTCTCGGGCTCGAAGCGCTTCACGGCCTGCATCAGGCCGACATTGCCTTCGGAAATCACTTCGCCGATGGGAAGGCCATAGCCGCGATAACCCATGGCGATCTTGGCCACGAGGCGCAGATGGCTCGTCACCATCTTGTGGGCGGCTTCGGAGTCCTCATGCTCTTTCCAGCGTTTGGCGAGCATGTATTCCTCCTGCGGCTCCAGCATCGGAAACTTGCGGATTTCCTGCAGGTAGCGCGAGAGCGAAACTTCCGGGCTTGGAGCCGGAATGAGCTTGGTCGGCGTAGACGTAGCCATGGTGTACCCCTTCACGGCGGCCCCCTGGGCCGCGCATTCCGCTCGGCGCTTTGGAAGCGCAACGGAACTGCGACACCCTATATAGGGGCGGGTTTGAGCCAAAAAAGGTCTTGGTCACGAGTTACATTACATTTATTCTAATTTCGGTGGCAAGTGACTATTTTGTAAGGCCGCTCACTTTGGCGTGACCGGCGGATTCACTCGTTTTCCAGCGCGTCCAGCAGGGCCTGCATGTCGGCGGGCAGGGGCGCGTCGAAGGCGAGCGGCTCCAGCGTCACGGGATGCTCGAAGCCCAAATGATGGGCGTGGAGGGCCTGACGTCCGAGGCGCTCCAATGCCGCCTGCGTTTCGGGGCTGAGTTTCACCTTCCGGGTCTTCTGGCTTCCGCCATAAGTCTGGTCGCCCAGCACGGGGTGGCCGATCGATGTCATATGAACGCGGATCTGATGCGTCCGGCCCGTCTCCAGCCTGCATTCGACGACGCTGACGACCGGCGGTTCGCCATAGCTTTCCTTGACCTTGTAATGCGTGATCGCCTCGCGGCCGCCTCGTTTGGCCACCGCCATTTTCGAGCGGTTGTGCGTCGAGCGGTCGATATTGGCTTCCACCTTGCCGACCTTGGGCAGCGGCTTGCCCCAGACGAAGGCGGTATAGGCGCGCGTCAGCTTCCCGTCGCGGCCATGAGCGGCGAATTGCTCGCTCAGGGCGCGATGCGCGCGGTCGGTTTTGGCGACCACCATCAGCCCGCTGGTGTCTTTGTCGAGGCGATGGACGATGCCGGGCCGTCTCTCGCCGCCGATGCCGGAAAGCGTTGCGCCGCAATGGGCGAGCAGCGCGTTCACCAGCGTCATGTCCTGGTTGCCCGCCGCCGGATGGACCACCAGACCCGCCGGCTTCATCACGACGATCAATTCCTTGTCCTCATAGACGATCTCGAGCGGGATCGCCTGTGCTTGGGGCCGGGCGTCGACGGGCGCGGGAACATCGACCGTGAATTCTTCGCCTTCCTTCACGCGGTAGGACGCGTCGATCAGGATTTTAGCGGCGCCCTTCTCAAGGCGGGCCACGCGGCCTTCGTCGAGCAGGCTTTTCAACCGGGCGCGCGATAAGGGCTCGTCACCCGTCTTGCTCCCAAGGGCCTCGGTGAGATACTTGTCGAGGCGCGTTCCGGCAGCTTCCGGCTCCACGGTCACGGCGTAATGCTGGCCGCCCGTTTCTTCTTCCGATGAGGATGTCATGCCCGAAGATACCGTTCCGCCGTCCGAGATGGAAATCCCGCCCGCGCCGCGGATGGTCGTGCTCAAAGTGGCGGTCATCGTGATGGGTGTCCTGCTTCTCGCCGGTTTCGGCCTTGTCGTCGCGACCATCGTCAACCGCGCTTCGCATCCCTCGACCGCTGCGGTGGTCGGACCCGGTGGACGTTTCGGCGTCAGCGAGATCAATGTCGATCCGGGCGACCGGGTACGGACACTGACCATGAATGAAGACCGTATGGCTATTCATATCGCAGGCGAGAAGGGCGAGGAAATCGTCATCGTCAATGTGAAGACCGGCGCCGAGCTTGGCCGCTTCCGGCTGCTGTCGCTGACCGGCCTCGCCGCGAACGGCAAGTAAGCAAATCTCCGCAAGGGATCGAGCGAAACGTGCGGCAGCGCGCGCGTTTGCTTGCGTGCGTTTCGAGCGGAAGTGATCTGGGGGAGGGAGGGTGCCGCCAGCACCTTGGGGAGGAGGGAGGATGGCGCTGGCGGCAACTACTGAAAGCCAAGATCGGGGAGGAGGATCGATCAACTTTCGTAAGTCTTTTATCGGTCCTTCGTGACAAAATGTCAAAGATAAAAATGGTGCGGTGCGATATAATCCGCAGTCGGATTTCTCTGGTGTGACCAAATTCAAGCCATTGTTTTGATTATATAAATCAAGATAAATTCTAATAGGATTAATACACCTATGATCTTAGTGCGCCCGTTTGCCGCAGCGCATAAACACGATTTTAGGGCATGTACCCTAGCTCCGCATTTTGCCAAACCTTGGAAATTGCCCGCTCCGCTTCGCCGGGCTGGCCGCCGCGATAGGGCTTGATTGCCTTTTGCCGCCGTCCTATACGAAACGCCCGGCTGATATGTCTCCTTCGTCTAGCGGTCAGGACGTCGCCCTCTCACGGCGAAAACAGGGGTTCGATTCCCCTAGGAGATACCACTCGCCGCTCGCCTACGCGCGTGACGGTCATTTGACATGCCTTTCAAAACACCCGACCGTCCCTGATCCCGCAGCGCCCGACCCGCCGAGATCATGGTTTTTTCCTCGATTCCCTTCCTCTTCTATTTCCTGCCGCTTTTCATTCCCTGCTATTTCTTGATGCGGACGACAGCGGCGCGGAATGCGGTGCTGCTGGCTTTCTCGTTGTTCTTCTATGCCTGGGGCGAGCCATGGTTCGTGCTGGTGATGCTCGGCTCGATTGCCGGAAACTGGCGTGCGGCGCTGTTGATCGAGAAAGCTTCGCCCGAGCGGCGCGTCTGGGTGACCGGGGCTGCCATCGCGGGCAATCTTCTCGTTCTCATCGTTTTCAAATATGCCGATTTCGGACTTAACAACCTCAATCACCTCTTGGCGTTTTTCGATACCTCGGTGCCGGTGCCCGTCATTGAGTTGCCGCTCGGCATTTCGTTTTTCACCTTTCATTCGATTTCCTATCTCATCGACATTCATCGCGGGAATTCGAAGGCGGCGCGGAAGCTCGCCAATGTGGCGCTTTATATTTCGATGTTTCCGCAACTCGTGGCCGGGCCTATCGTTCGTTACAAGAAAGTGGCGCGGCAGATAGACCGGCGGCGCACGACCTTCGGGCGTGTCAGCGCGGGCGCGCGCATTTTCGTCATCGGACTCGCGCAGAAGGTTCTGATTGCCGATCAGGTGGCGCGGATCGCCGACGCCGCTTTCGATCAGGTGGCGAAGCCAGCGCTGATCGAGGCCTGGCTCGGGCTGTCGGCCTATACGGTGCAGATTTATTTCGACTTTGCCGGCTATTCCAATATGGCCATCGGCTTTGCTGTCGCTTTCGGTTTCACATTCCCGCGCAACTTCCGGCTGCCTTATACGTCGCGCTCGATCACCGAGTTTTGGCGGCGCTGGCATATGAGCTTATCGACCTGGTTCCGCGACTATCTTTACATTCCTCTTGGCGGCAATCGCGGCTCGGCCTTTGCGACCTATCGCAATCTCGCGACGATTTTCATTCTTTGCGGGCTCTGGCATGGCGCGAGCTGGAACTTCGTCATCTGGGGCGCTTATCACGGCGCGTTACTGGTGATCGAGCGGGCAGGCTTTGGCGCGTGGTTGAAGCGTTGGCCGGACAAGCTCGCCTGGGCCTATGCGCTGTTTGCGGCGATGATGGGTTGGGTGTGGTTCCGCGCCGTCGATGTACCGCATGCACTCAATATGTTCTCGGGTCTTGCGGGTCTTCATGGGGTCGGCGCGCTCGATACGCGCATTCACCTCGCGCTTTATCCCGCGACTGTGATGGCGCTCGCGGCGGGGACCGCGCTTGCTCTCTTGCCGCGTTCCAACGGAACGCCGCCGCGCAGGGGCGCGTTGTTTGTTGCGCTCCGCCATTCGTCGGCCGTCGATTTCGTTTTCGTCACGGTGCTTGTTGGATTGTCGGTGCTGGCGGTTAGCAGCGGCACCTATAGTCCTTTCCTCTACTTCCGGTTCTGAAGATGGTGAATACGCGCGGAGGCCTACTCGCAAAATACAAGCGCATCTGGCTTACGCTGGCGCTGCCGTTTCTCTGGCTACCGATGATCGTGGGTGCTTTGCAGGCGCCGCCTTCGGAGCCGGATGGTTCCGAACTGCACTGGCCGCATTCGACGGCGGAATGGCTCGTGTTGCCGCGCTCCGTCGATGGGTGGCTCCAGGCGCGGTTCGGATTTCGCGAAACGCTGCTCGACATCAATGCACGGCTGCGGTTCGCATTGCGTTCGCCGACCACGGATCGCGTGGTCTTCGGCCGGGATGGATGGTTGTTTCTCAGTGACGATGCGGTGTTCCAGCAGTCGATGGGATTGCGCATGCGCGTGCCGCTGGTGACGCAATTGGCCGACGTGGCGCTCGATCTTGAGCATGAACTCAAGGCGCGCGGCGCGGCGCTGGTCATCGCTGTGCCGCCGAACAGCCAGAGCATCAACCGCGAAGCGGTGCCGGATTGGGCGCAAGCGGGAGCTGTGCGGACAGAATATGACGTCTTCGCGGAAGCCGTGAGGGCGCGAGGGATTCCCTTTGCCGATTTGCGCGCGCTGCTGCGCGACGAGAGGACGCGCGAACAGGTCTATCTGAGGACCGATACGCATTGGAACAATCACGGCGCGTTGCTGAGCTACAATGCCGTCATGCGCGCAGCGGGTAAGGCGGCATGGCAGGTCGATCCCGCGCGGGTCGAGACCGGTTTCCAAGCGGTGCCGGGGGGCGATCTCGCGCGAATGCTCGGCATGGACAAGCATGTCAGTGACCGGCAGATGGTGCTCGATCTTGGGAGCTACAAGCCCGCGCCCTATACGGAAAAGGTTCTGGATGACCGGGAAGTCATGCCGAGTTATGTGCTGGCTAGTGACGATCCGAAGGCATCGGGGCCGATCGTCATGGTGATCGGCGATTCATTTACGCGAACGCATTTTCGCGATCTCATCATGTTGCATGCCAAGCGTCTGATCTGGACGCATCACAACCAATGTGCTTTCGACTGGGGGCTGGTGGAAACCTACAAGCCCGATCTCGTCATTCTCGCACCCACAGAACGCTATGCGCTTTGCGCGCCGGGACGCAGCCCGAAGAATATGCCGGAGAGTGCGGACAAGAAAAATCTGGAAGAGCAGGCAGCGCGCAACCGGACGGTTGTGCCTTAAGAGGCAACGCCGGCCTCGAGCGCGCGAATACGGTCGGCCAGAAAGCGTTCGTTGAGCAGCGGCTTTTCGCCGTCGTCTTCCGGCTCGTCCGAGGCAAGCTCGGCCTGCGCGTTACCGTCGAAATTCGTGAGCGATGCTCTGATTTCGGCGAGCTCATCGTTCGGTAGCTCTTCGGTGGGGAAGGGCTCAAGCGTGAGGGGGATTGTGGCGGCTTCGCGTATATGCCGTGTGGCAGAGGTGCCCGCATGCGGCGCGGTGAGGGCGGCCTCAAGCCCACGGGCATCGACGATCTGAGATACCGCTTCATTCATTTCGAGGGCAAGCCGCGCTGCTTTTTCGCCCAGACTGCGGATCTGTGTTTCGATGAGGCTGCGATTGTCGATTTCGGCGCGTGCCGCCGTTTCGAGTTCATCGACGCGCATCTGAAGACTGTGGACGTTTTGCAGATGGGCTTCGGCGTCGTTGCGGGTCGCATCGTGCTGCATCTGAAGCGCGCCGATGTCATGGCGGAGCAGTTGCGCCTCGCTGCTCGCCGTGGCCAACGCGCCTTCAAGCTGTGCGCGCCGCGCGGCGGTGGCGGCGAGTTCCTGCTCTTTGGCGTCGAGTTCGGTTTCGAGGCTCAAGAGCCTTTCAGTGTTGCGCTGGACTTCCTCAAGGTCGAGGTCGCCCGTCAGCTTGCGCGTCGTCACGGTGACAGCGCGGCGCCAGACGAGCTGGACGGCGATGAGGCCGAAGAGCGTCGCGGTTAAGAAGCCGAGCGCAATCAACATGAGACTTTCGACCATGAGCTCCTCTTCACGACGTGACCAATGGCGGGGATAGGACGGCGTCACCCTGCCAGAAAAGAAACCGGCCTTCTAGCGCCCAGGCTCGGCTGCACCCCTCTTAAAGGCGGGAACGTGTCAGAACGGCAACCATTCGCGGTCCTTGGTGTATTTCAGGTAACCGACCGAGGCCCCGAGGCGCAGGCCGACGCCGGAGCGCATCGGCGCCAAAACCACATTGCCGCGCTGCTGATAGTTGATGCCGATGCCGGCGACGAGATAGGCGCTGCCTTCGACACCGGGAAAACGCTGATAGATTGTCTCTCCGTTGGGCAGATTATAGACCAGCGTGAAGACCTTCACGGCGTTACCGCCGAAATCCCAACCGGCGGTCGGGCCCTGCCAGAAGACCTTTTGCTGGGCGCCGGTCTTCATGTGCAGCGTGCCCGAGCCGTAGCGCAGGCCGAGGACGATGGCCCCGCTCGCTTCCTCGCCTTTGATGAAGGCGTTG
>DASYEM010000029.1:0-15441 GCA_036499025.1 Parvibaculum sp.
TGCAGAAACTGGCGCTCAACCTGTCGAAGCTGGTGTTGAACAATGCGGTGAATTCCATCGGCAGTTCGGTCGGAAATTCCTTTGGCTCGTCTTTCGCCAGCATGGC
The DNA here is from genome assembly GCA_036499025.1 of Parvibaculum sp. Taxonomy (GTDB): domain Bacteria; phylum Pseudomonadota; class Alphaproteobacteria; order Parvibaculales; family Parvibaculaceae; genus Parvibaculum. The sequence goes on from DASYEM010000029.1 coordinate 107, forward strand.
TGGATCGCTGTTCGCCAGCGCAGATGGGAATGTGATTTCGGGCGGACGCATCAAGCCTTTCGCGAAAGGCGGCGTGGTGGCGAGCCCGATGCTGTTTCCGCTGCAAGGCGGGACGGGGCTCGCGGGCGAGGCGGGGGCTGAGGCGATATTGCCGCTGCAACGTGGCAGCGACGGACGGCTTGGCGTCGCCGCGGGCGGGGCCGCGCAGCCAATGCAGATCACCTTCAACGTGACGGCTGCGGATGCCGACAGCTTCCGGCGCTCGGAAACCCAGATCGCCGCGATGATCAACCGGGCTGCGTCGCGCGGGCAGAGAAATATGTGAGCGCGACATCGTTTCCTCTTTCCACCCTCCCCTTGAGGGAGGGTCGAACGACCGTGTCGTTCGGGGAGGGGATGCAGCAAACAATTCGAAGATGGACGAAGTTTGGGGCAACGGACGATGACCCCCTCCCCAAACGGCTTGCAGCCGTTTGACCCTCCCTCAAGGGGAGGGTGGAATATTTTTTGAACAGGCGAATTACCATGACCTTTCATGAAATACGTTTTCCCGTCGAGATCGCTTTCGGCGCGACGGGCGGGCCGGAGCGGCGCACGGAAATCGTGACGCTGGGTTCGGGTTTTGAGGAACGCAACAGCCCCTGGGCGGATTCGCGGCGGCGATATAATGCAGGCTACGGGCTCGCTTCGCTGGACGATGTGCATGAGGTGATCGCGTTTTTCGAGGCGCGGCACGGGCGGCTGCATGGCTTTCGCTGGAAGGATCGTGCCGACTGGAAATCCTGCGCGCCGGGCGCGAGCGTGACGGCGTCGGATCAGATCATCGGAACGGGCGACGGGGCGCGGGTGGAATTTGGGCTAACGAAGACTTATGCATCGGGTGGTGTGGCTTACGCGCGCGCGATTGCAAAGCCGGTCGCGGGCACGGTGCGGGTCGCGGTCGGCGGTGTCGATAAGACCCCGGGCACGGATTTTTCGATCGATGCGGCGACGGGGATTGTGAGTTTCGTCGATAGCGAGGCGCCGGCGGCGGATGCCGTGGTGACGGCGGGGTTCGAGTTCGATGTGCCTGTGCGCTTCGATACGGATTTTCTGGAGATCAACCTCGCGGCATTCAGTGCGGGCTCGGTGCCGAGTATTCCGATTGTCGAAGTGAGGGTGGCATGAAGACGTTGCCTCCCGGTCTTCAGGCGCATCTCGACAGCGGTGCGACGACGCTTTGTCATTGCTGGAAGCTCATGCGGGCTGACGGCACGGCGATGGGCTTCACCGATCACGACCGCGATCTGGCTTTTGACGATTTGACGTTCGAGGCGGCGGCGGGGTTCACGGCGAGCGCGGTTGAAAGCTCGTCGGGGCTCGCGGTCGACAATCTCGATATTCTCGGCGCGCTGATGTCCGAGCGTTTGAGCGAGAGCGACCTCGCCGCCGGACTGTTCGACGATGCGGGCGTGGAAATCTGGCGCGTCAACTGGCAAGCCGTCGAGCAGCGCGTGCTGATGCGCAAGGGCAATCTCGGCGAGGTGTCGCGCGGCGCGACGGGCTTCACCGCGGAACTTCGCGGATTGGCGCATCGGCTCAATCAACCGGTGGGGCGACTTTTTCAATATGCCTGCGACGCCGATCTCGGCGATGCGCGCTGCGGTTTCATGCTGGAGGCAAGTCCCGGCACGGTCATTGAGTGCGAGGACAATCGCATGCTGACCGCAAGCGGGCTTGACGCTTTCGCGGAAGGCTGGTTCGAGCGCGGGCGATTGCGCTTTACCAGCGGCGCGAATGCAGGCGCGGCGATGGAAGTGAAGATGCATGCGCCGACGCCGGCGGGCACGGCGATCGAGCTGTGGCAGGCGATGCCGCGCGGCGTGGCGGTGGGCGATACGTTCGAAGTGACGGCGGGATGCGACAAGCAGTTCACGACATGCGGTGGGAAATTCTCCAACGCGGCGAATTTTCGCGGCTTCCCGCATATGCCCGGCAATGATTTCGTCATGTCCTATCCGACATCGGGAGACGCCAATGACGGTGGAAGCCGAAGCTAGACCAGAGGCCAGGATCGTGGCGGCGGCGCGCGCCTGGATCGGCACACCTTATCGCCATCAGGCGAGCTGCAAGGGCGCGGGCGCGGATTGCCTCGGCCTTGTGCGCGGCGTCTGGCGCGATCTCTATGGGCGCGAGCCGGAGGCGCCGCCGCCTTATACGCCCGACTGGGCGGAAGCGCCGGGCGAGGATGGCCTGCGGGAGACAATGGCGGAAGGCGCGCGGCGGCATCTCGATGAGATTGCGGTGAACGAGGCGCGGGCGGGCGACGTGGTGCTGTTCCGCATGAGGCCGCGCGGCCCGGCGAAACATGCCGCGATCCTGAGTGGCGAGGCGCGGATGATCCACGCTTACTCCGGTCGCGCGGTCGTCGAGACGGCGATGGGCAAGTGGTGGCGGGTGAAGATGGCTTATGCGTTTCGGTTTTCGCCGCGCTGAGAGATTTTCTTGCTTTACCTCCCCACAAGGGGAGGGACTTAAACCATGTCTTGAAATGAGTCTTCATGGCCACTCTCGTTCTTTCGACTGCCGGTTCGTTCATCGGCAGCGCGCTATTGCCCGCCGGCGTCAATGTGCTGGGCGCGCAGATTACCGGCGCGGCGCTGGGCAGCATGGTGGGCGCGGGGATCGGCGCCTATGTCGATGCAAAATTGTTCGGACCGGCGGTGGCGAACGCGCAAGGGCCAAGGCTCAGCGATTTGCAGGTGCTGGCCTCGACCGAAGGCGCGGCGATCCCGCGTCTTTATGGACGCGCGCGTCTGGCGGGGCAGATCATCTGGGCGACGAATTTCCGTGAGCATTCCTCGACCACATCGACGGGCGGCGGCAAGGGTGGCGGTGGCGGCCGTGCGAGCATCACCGAATATAGCTACACCGTCTCCTTCGCCGTCGCGCTGTGCGAAGGACCGGCGACGCGCATCGGGCGCGTCTGGGCGGACGGCAAACCGCTGTCGCTCTCCGATGTGACATGGCGCTTGCACAAGGGCGGGGAAGACCAGCCCGCCGATCCGCTGATCGAAGCGGTGGAAGGCGTCGCGCCCGCCTATCGCGGGCTTGCCTATGTGGTCTTCGAGGAACTTGATCTCTCGCCCTTCGGCAACCGCGTACCGCAATTGTCTTTCGAGGTCTTCAAGACGCTGAGCGGCGTCGAGGAGAAAATCAACGCGGTGACGATTATTCCCGGCGCGGGCGAATTCGTCTATGCGCCCATGCCGGTGCGCGAGTTGCTGACGGAGACGTCGAGCCGGGCGGCGAACACGCATACGTCGGAAGGCATGTCGGACTGGACCGTCGCGGTCGATCAATTGCAGGCGACCTGTTCGAATGTCGGCGCAGCGTCGCTGGTGGTCGCCTGGTTCGGGGACGATCTGCGCTGTGGCAGCTGCACGATCCGCCCGAAGGTGGAGGTGGACCACAAGGTGACGTCGCCGCTCCGGTGGAGCGTTGCAGGGCTCGCACGCGAAGAGGCGGAGACGGTGAGTCAGATTGACGGGCGGCCTGCCTATGGCGGCACGCCGTCGGATGCCTCCGTCATTGCGGCGATCCGCGATCTGAAGGCGCGGGGATTGCGCGCGGTCTTTTATCCTTTCGTGATGATGGATATTCCGCAAGGCAACGCGGCGGGACAACCCGCCTATCCGTGGCGCGGGCGCATCGCGGCGATGGAAGCGGCACAGATGACAGGCGCGGCGGCGGAGGAAGTCGCGGCGTTTTTCGGCGCGGCCTCGGCGGACGACTTCCATGTGAGCGGTGAAACGGTGAGCTACACAGGACCGGAAGAATGGTCCTATCGCCGGATGATCCTGCATGACGCGCATCTCTGCGCGGCGGCCGGCGGGGTCGATACGTTTCTTATCGGTTCGGAACTGCGGGGACTGACGCAGACACGGAGCGCGGCGGGCATCTATCCGGCAGTGACGGCGCTGAAGGCGCTGGCGTCGGATGTGGCGAGCATTTTGCCCGAAGCGAAAATTTCCTATGCCGCCGATTGGTCCGAGTATTTCGGCCACGCGCCGGGCGACGGCGAGTTCCGTTTTCATCTCGATCCGCTCTGGGCGGATGAGAACATCGATTTCGTCGGCATCGACAATTATGCGCCGCTGACCGACTGGCGGAAGGCGCCGACGCATCTCGATCGCGAGCTTGCCGCTTCGATCTACGATCTCGATTATCTGAAGTCGCGCATCGCGGGCGGCGAGAATTACGACTGGTATTATGCAAGCGACGCCGACCGCACGGCGCAGACCCGCACGCCGATCACGGACGGCGCTCATGGCAAGCCCTGGGTCTGGCGGGCGAAGGACATAAAGTCGTGGTGGGCGAACGCGCATTACGACCGGCCGGACGGCGTCGAGAGCGCCGCGCCGACGGCATGGATGCCGCAGAGCAAGCCGATTGTCTTCACCGAAATCGGTTGCCCCGCCATCGACAAGGGAACGAACGAGCCCAATGTCTTCACCGATCCGAAATCGGCGGAAAGCGCGGTCCCGCATTTTTCCAGCGGCACGCGCGACGACTTCATGCAACGGCGCTTCATTGAGGCGCAGATGGATTATTGGTCGGAGGTGGGCGCGCACAATCCCGTGTCGCCGGTCTATGGCGGGCGGATGCTGGATCCCGGCGATATTTTTTTCTGGTGCTGGGACGCGCGACCTTATCCGGCTTTCCCCGACCGTCTCGACATATGGTCGGACGGGGCGGCATGGCAGCTCGGTCACTGGCTGAACGGACGGCTCGGCGCCGCGCCGCTTGGCGAGCTCGTCGCGGCGGTGATGGGCGATGTCGGTTTCACCGATTTCGACGTGTCGGAACTGGCGGGAACGGTCGAGGGCCTCGTCATAGACCGCATCATGTCGCCGCGCGACGCGCTGTCCGGGCTGATGCTGGCGCGCTTTTTCGATGCCGCCGAAACGCAAGGGCTGATCCGCTTCCGGCATTTCGGCGGCGAGGCCGTGGCGACGTTCTCGCCCGGCGATCTCGCGGTGGAGGATGACAGCGCGGCGGCGGGCTACACCTTGACGCGCGGGCAGGAAACCGAATTGCCTGTCTCGGCCAAGCTCACCTATATCGACGGCACGCTCGACTACCGCCAGGCGGCGGTGGAGGCGCGGCGGCTTTCAGTGCGGAGCCAGCGCGTGGCCAGCGCGAACCTCAACATGGTGTTGCAGCAGGAAGATGCGCAACGCGTCGCCGATGTTTGGTTGCAGCAGAGCTGGACGGAACGTGAAAGCGCCGCGCTGACATTGCCACCGGGCCGCTTGGCGCTTGATCCGGGCGATGTGGTGGGGCTGGCGCTTGAAGGGCGCAACCCGCTCTATCGGCTGACCTCGCTGACCGACGCGGGCGCCCGCGAGGCCAAGGGCGTGCTGAGCGAGGCGAGCCTTTACGGGCCGCTGCCCGCGCCAAAGCGCGGACATGCGCCAGCGATTGCGCCGAGTTTCGGAACGCCGCTGGCGATCTTCATGGATCTGCCGCTGCTGACGGGCGAGGAAACGCCTTACGCGCCGCGTGTCGCAGTCGCCGCCGATCCCTGGCCCGGCGGCGTGGCGTTCTTCAAGAGCAGCGGCGCGGGCTTTGCGCTCAATAGCGTGGTGACGCGGGCGGCAACGTTGGGGCGCACGGCGAGCGCGCTTCAGGCTGGCGCGACGAGCCGCTGGGATCGCAGCCAGACTTTGCGCGTGACGCTGACGTCGGGCGTGCTGGCGAGCGCCGACGCGCTGTCAGTGCTTGGCGGCGCGAATGTCGCGGCGCTGGAGACGGCGGAGGGCGACTGGGAGATCATCCAGTTTTGCGACGCCGAACTCGTCGCGGCGAACACTTACGAGTTGCGCGGGCTGTTGCGCGGGCAGGCGGGCACGGAAGCGGCGATGCGCGATCCGCTGGACGCGGGCGCGCGCTTCGTGCTGCTCGATGGGGCGGTGAGCGAACTCGGTCTTGCCGATAGCGAGCGGGGATTGCCGCGCATCTGGGCTTACGGGCCGTCGCAGAAATCCATCGACGATGCGAGCTATGGGCGTGAGACGAAAACCTTCGCTGGTATCGGCTTGCGGCCTCTGTCGCCGGTGCATATCCGCGCCGCGCGGGAAATGGGCGGCGACATCGCGCTTTCATGGATACGCCGGACGCGCCTCGGTGGAGACGGCTGGGAAGGTCTCGACGTGCCGCTCGGCGAAGAAGAAGAGCGATACGAGATCGACATTCTCTCCGGTGCGTCAGTCGTCCGCACCTTGAGCGCGGCAACGGGTTCGGCGGTCTATGACGCCGCCGCGCAAATGGAGGATTTCGGCGATACGGATTTTTCGACCCTGACGGTCAGGGTCATGCAATTGAGCCGCGCTTTCGGACGCGGCACGGCGAGAGAGGCGACGCTTCATGTCTGACACCACGCATCTGGGATTGCCGTTCATCGAAGCGGCGCAGGCGCAGAAACACGTGACGGTGAACGAGGCGCTGCGGCGGCTCGACGCGCTGGTCCAGCTCGGTGTCAAATCCCGCGCGCTGGCCGTGCCACCTTCGTCGCCCGTGGAGGGCGATCGCTACATCGTCGCTGCTGACGCGAGCGGCGCATGGGCGGGGGCGGAGGACGCGGTGGCCGCATGGACGGATGGCGCGTGGATGCTTTTCAAGCCGGATAAGGGTTGGCGCGCCTGGGACGAGGAAGCGGGCGCTTTCGTCTTCTTCAACGGGGTGGGCTGGGCGGCGGAGCCGGGCGGCAGCGGCGGGGTCGCGGGTCTTACAAGCGCCCACGGCGCGGAGACGGCTTTCGGCATCATCGAAGGCGACCACATCATCACTGCGGGGGCAAGCAACGATACGAGCTTTGTCATTCCCGACCGCGCCATCGTCCTCGGCGTCACGGGCCGCGTGCTGACGGCGATCACCGGCGCGACGTCCTGGAATGTCGGCGTCGCGGCGGACGCCTCGCGCTATGCGACGGGAATCGGGGTGGGAGCCGGATCGACATTGGTGGGGCCTTCCGGGCCGGTGACCTATTGGAGCCCGACGGCGTTGCGGCTGACCGCAGCGGGCGGAAGCTTCACCGGCGGTGAGGTGCGCCTCGCGATTCATTATCTGGCGCTGATGGGGTCGCCCTCCTAGCCCTCTCCCGGGGGGTGTTTTCACTGCAAATACGACGCGAGGATCAGCAGCAGGTAGGCGATGATTTTCAAAATCGTGGCGATCATGGCGTGTCTCCCGGCCTCTCGAGTTGTGTGAGCGGCTTGACGTATTCTATCTTTTGTTCCTATGATATGAATATATTCCTATCAAGGCGGAGGAGCAACCATGAATGCGATGACGAAAAGTTTCGAGGCGCCCAAGGCGCTCTGGTCCGGCGCGCAGGGGCCCGCTGCTTTGGCTGAAATGATGCGGCTCGCGCTGGAGATCTGCGACTTGCTGGAGGATGAGGGCGAAGAGGGGCGGGTGGCGCTGGCCTTCGCAGCGCTGAACCGGATGCGGCGCTTCGGACCTGACGGCGAAGGCTGCGCGTTACGGCAGGAGCGGGATATTTTCGATCCGGCCTTGTGCCGGGCGCTGGCGGTCGCCTGTCTGGTTTTATCGGGAGGGGTTGACGATCCGACCGAGGGGGCGACACATTTTCATCTCCATACGGAGCAGCCAAAATGGGCGAGGATCGCGACGCCGAAAGCCTTGATAGGGCGCTATATATTCCACGTCCTTGAGCCGGCCCCCAACCCCTGAATGGATGTTTCTTAAGACGATGCGTCCCGCTTTGACATTGGGCTTTAATCATCCGTTAGCGGAAAATCGGTAATTTTACCCCGTCGGGGGATCCGATTTTCTGGCAGCCGGGTGGGCCGGCGTCTGGCGGACAAGATGACGACACGAAAGATATTTTACGCACGGCGTTCAAAGCGCCCCATTTTCATCACGCTCGCCCTGACGGGCCTATGCATGACAGTGTTTTACGTCGGCTTTCAGGCCGGCCGCACACATCCCGATCTTTTTGCGCTGCGAAACACCATGCCGCCGCTTGTCATCGCGGAGCGCTGATCCCTCTCAACTTCTCCATTGCATGCGTGATGTGCGCGCAGCCCCGTCTCTTTTGTGATGGAAGGGTGACGGGCGAAGCCTCAGCCTCTATAACGGGCCTGAGATTTCACGCAGATTTGCAGAGGAGGGGACATGGCACGGGCGCGTATATTTTCCTCCCGCCGCATGTTTTCCTCGCGCGGCTCGGTCTTTGCCGCATCGAGCAAGCAATCCGGTCCGCTGGGCCGCGTTGTCGGCATGACAGCCGCCGCCATCATCATCTTTGCCGTCGGGGTCTATACCGGACGGACTTTTCCCGAACTTTTCACGCTGTCCGCCCCCGCACCCGTGACGCCGGTTACCGCAGCGGAATTCTGACGCTTTCAGCGCCGGTTTCCGCGCGAGGCATTTCCGCGCGTCTATTTTCGTCTGCGGCATGCATCGCGGCTTGCCGCTTGAGCCAATCCCGACCAAATATGGGCCCACGAAGCCGCGGACGACACGCGGCAGCACAGGGCGGGACGACATGGACCTTCAGCTTGCAGGCAAGACGGCGCTGGTAACCGGTTCGCACAGGGGCACCGGGCGCGCCATCGCGGAAACCATGGCGCGGGAAGGCGCGCGCACCGTGGTTCACGGCTTTGCGCTGGCCGATGCGCAGGCGGTGGTCGACGATATCGTCGATGCGGGCGGCGATGCCGTGGCGATCGCGGGCGACATCATGTCGGATGAGGGGGCGAAGGCGGTCTTTCATGCGGCGGTGAAGGCGGTCGGGCCCATCGACATTCTGATCAACAATTACGGCACGGCGGATGCGGGCTCGTGGACCAAATCCGAAACGTCGGATTGGATCGACGCCTATGAAAAGAACGTGCTGTCGGCGGTGCGGTTGACGCGGGCGGCGATGCCGGCGATGAAGGAGCGGCATTGGGGCCGCATCATCATGCTCGGCACCATCGGTTCGACGGAGCCTGCCGCGCGCATGCCGCATTATTATGCGGCGAAGGGCGCGCTCGCCACGATGACGATTTCGCTGGCCAAGGAGCTCGCGGGCACCGGCATCACGGTCAATATCGTCAGCCCCGGCTTGATCCGCACGAAAGAGGTGGAAGACCGCTTCCTCGCGCAGGGCTACGAGAAGGGCTGGGGTACGAACTGGGACGAGATCGAGCCGCACGTGCTGAAGAATTTCATGAGCAATCTGACGGGCAAGGTGACGAAGACGCAGGAGGTCGCCGACCTCGTGGCTTTCGTCGCAAGCCCGCTTGCTGGCGCGTTGATGGCAATGAATTTGCGTATCGACGGCGGCACGACGGCGCTGGTGGTTTGAGGAAGTAGACGCGATGCAGACTTTCCGCTTCGATCTGTGCGAGTTGCCGGAAGAGACAAAGGGTCTCCGCCAGGAAGTGCGCGATTTTCTGGCGCATGAGTTGAAAGACATTCCGGCGGTGACGCGGGCGCAGACATGGATGGGTTTCGATGCCGAGTTCAGCGCCAAGATGGGCGCCCGCGGCTGGATCGGCATGCGCTGGCCCAAGCAATATGGCGGACATGAGCGCTCGGCCTTCGATCGCTATGTGGTGCTGGAAGAAATGCTGGCCGCCGGTGCGCCGGTCGGCGCGCACTGGATCGGCGACCGGCAATCGGGCCCGCTGCTGCTGCGCTTCGGCACCGAGGAACAACGGCAATTGATCTTGCCGAAGGTGGCGCGCGGCGAATGCTTCCTCTGCATCGGCATGTCGGAACCCGACAGCGGTTCCGATCTCGCGGCGACGCGGACCAAGGCCGAGAAGGTCGATGGCGGCTACCGCGTCAACGGCACCAAGCTCTGGACGTCGAATGCGCATAAGGCGCATTACATGATCGCGCTGTTCCGCACCGACCCTGAAAAGAAGCATGATGGGCTGACGCAGTTTCTGGTCGACCTGAAGTCGCCGGGCATCACCATCCGCCCGATTCAGGATCTGGCGGGCAATTCGCATTTCAATGAAGTCGTTTTCGAAGATGTGTTTGTGCCCGATGGAATGCTGGTCGGTTCCGAAGGCACGGGCTGGGCGCAGGTGAGCGCAGAACTTGCTTTCGAGCGCTCAGGGCCGGAGCGCTATCTTTCGAGCTATCTGCTGATGAAGGAACTCGTGCGCGAGTTGCAGAAGAAGGGCGGCGCGGAAGGCGCGAAAGAGGTAGGGCGTCTCGTCGCGCATCTCGTCACATTGCGCCAGATGTCATTGTCGGTGGCCGGCATGCTCGACAAGGGCGAGAACCCGGCGCTGGAAGCCTCTGTGGTGAAGGACCTCGGCACGGGCTTTGAGCAGAATATGCCGGTAAAGGCGCATGAGCTGATCGGTGCGGAGCCGACGTTGGGAACCGGCAGCGACTTTACCGAAGTGCTGGCGTATCTGACGCAAACCGTTCCATCCTTCTCGCTGCGCGGCGGCACACGCGAAATCCTGCGCGGCATTATCGCCCGCGGGCTTGGGCTTCGTTGAGGGGATCGACATGAACGAATTGCAGACGATCCTTTCCGACAGCGTCAACCGCCTTCTCACCGATCACGCGACGAAACAGATCATCGTCGGCGCGGAAGAAGGCGTGTGGCCCGAGACGCTGTGGAACGAACTCACGGCCAATGGACTGACGCGCGTGCTGGTGCCCGAAGCGATGGACGGCGCGGGCGCGACATGGGCCGACGCCTATGTGGTGCTGAAGGCGGCGGGCGAACATGCCGCGCCGTTGCCGCTGGCCGAAGCGATTGTGGCGGGATGGATTCTCGGGCGCGCGGGTATCGCGGTGCCGGACGGCATTGTGACGCTGATGGAAGGCGATTTCCTGCTGAATGAGGGTCGGCTTTCCGGCAAGGCGTCGCGTGTGCCCTGGGGCCGCAATGCGACGCATGGCGTGGCGCTGGTGAAAAGCGGCTGGGGCGTCGAGGCTGTGCTGGCGCCGCTCGAATATGCACGCATCGAGAAGGATCAGAATGTCGCCCGCGAGCCGCGCGATACGCTGACCTTCGAGCGCGTCGTTGTCGAGACCGGCTGGGTGGAATTGCCCGAGAATGCGCTGAGGCTTCACGGGGCCTTGGCGCGCTCCTGCCAGATGGCGGGCGCGCTGCAATATCTCACCGCGCAATCGGTGCAATATGCCAATGAGCGGACGCAGTTCGGCAAACCCATCGGCAAGTTTCAGGCGATCCAGCAGCAGCTCGCGGTTTTATCGACGCAAGCGGCGGCGGCAGGCATCGCGGCGGCTCATGCCTGTGCATGTGCGGATAAGGGCGATGCGGCTTTCGAGATTGCGGTGGCGAAGGTCCGCGCCGACGATGCGTCGAGCGAGGCGACCTCTATCGCCCATCAGGTGCATGGCGCCATCGGCTTTACCTATGAACACGGCTTGCATTTCGCGACGCGCCGTCTCTGGTCGTGGCGGGCCGAGTTCGGCTCGGGCGCGGAGTGGGCCGAGCGGATCGGCCGCGAGACGCTGGCGCGCGGCGCGGATGAGTTATGGCCGTTCGTGACGGCGCGTTGAATAGAGAAGCAGGAGAGAGTTGTGAAAGTTTCCGAAGCCCTGAAGACGCGCATTACATGCCGCGTTTTCCTCGACAAGCCCGTCTCCGAGACGCAGGTACGCGCGATTCTCGACGGCGCGAAATGGGCGCCGTCGGGCGGCAACCTTCAGCCCTGGCATGTCTATGCGCTGGCGGGCGAGCGCAGGAAAACGTTTCTGGAACTGATCGCCGAGAAGCAGAAGACGACACCTGCTGGTGAGGGCAGCGAATATCCGATTTACCCCAAAGACCTGAAGGACCCCTACAAGGCGCGCCGTTTCAAATGCGGCGAGGACATGTACGGGACGCTCGGTATTCCGCGCGAGGACAAGGTGGGGCGGCTGATGCAGTTCGCCAATAATTTCCGCGCCTTCAACGCGCCGGTCATTCTGTTTCTCGCCATCGATCGCCAAATGGGCATCGATCAATGGGCCGATCTCGGCATGTTCGCACAATCGGTGATGCTGATGGCCCGCGAACAGGGCCTGCACACCGCGCCGCAGGAGGCTTGGGCGATCTGGCCGAAGACCATCGCGGAGTTTGTGAATATGCCGCCGGAGCTTATGCTCTTTTGCGGTATGGGGCTCGGCTATATGGACGAGACGGCGCCGATCAACAGCTTGCGTACCGACCGGGCGCCGCTGGAGGAATGGGCGAGTTTCTCGGGTTTTTAAAGGCCGAAACCCCATTCATCGCAGGTTCAGTCTCAGGGGCTTAAACCGGACCGCATGAACAGGATGCTGAAATCGCTCGCACTTCTCGCGCTCACCGCCGCTATGGCGCTGGGCGGTGGGAGCGCGTCTGCCGCATCCTGGGACCGCGAGATTGGCGGCGGTGTCGGACGGCCGATCCAGCATTCCGGCATGCGCTCCGATCAGGATCATGCGCGCGAAGCGGTGCGCGAGGGCCGCATCCTGCCGCTCGGCAAGGTTCTCAAGCGCGTGCAGCAACAATATCCCGGACGGCTTCTCGATGCCGAACTGGTGGATCATGGCGGTGTGCCGGTCTATCTCATCAAACTGATGACAAGAGACGGCAATGTCGCCATCGTCTCGGCGGACGCCGCCTCGGGGCGGATTCTCGATTATCGGCAGGGAGGACACTGATTTGCGATTGCTCGTCGTTGAGGACGACCCCGACTTGAACCGTCAGCTCGTGACCGCCTTTCAGGAGGCGGGCTATGTCGTCGATAGCGCGACGGACGGCGAGGACGGACACTTTCTCGGCGACACCGAACCCTACGACGCCATTGTGCTCGACCTCGGCCTGCCGGAAATGGACGGCGTGACGGTGCTCGAAAAATGGCGCCGCGCCGGACGCATGATGCCGGTCCTGATCCTGACCGCACGAGACCGCTGGTCGGACAAGGTGGCGGGCTTCGACGCGGGCGCCGACGATTATGTGGCCAAGCCTTTCTTCATGGAGGAGGTGCTGGCGCGCATCCGCGCTTTGCTGCGCCGCTCGACAGGCCATGCGACCAGCGAACTCGAATGCGGGCCGTTGCGCGTCGATACGCGCACTTCGCGCGTGACAGTCAACGGCTCGGCGGTGAAGCTCACCTCGCTCGAATACCGCCTTATCGAATATCTGATCCATCATCAGGGACGCATCATTTCGCGCACCGAACTGGTCGAACATCTTTACGATCAGGATTTCGACCGCGACTCCAACACCATTGAGGTTTTTGTCGGACGCCTGCGCCGCAAGCTCGGCAAGGACATGATCGAGACGGTGCGCGGCCTCGGCTACCGGCTCGCCGCGCCTGAAGATGCGGTTTAGCGATTTCCGCATTCGGACCGACAGCCTCGCCTTTCGTTTGGTGGCGGGGGCGGCGCTTTGGAGTTCGATTGCGCTTCTGGCGGGCGGCATCATTCTTTCATCGATTTTTCGGCAATCGGTCGAGCGCGCTTTCGATGCGCGGCTCGACGTGCTGCTCGGCAGTTTGATCGCGACGACGGATGTGGATGACAAGAAAGAGCTGACGCGGACGCGCGATCTCAATGAGACGCGTTTCGATTTTGCCTATTCCGGTTGGTACTGGCAGATCGCGCCGATCGCCCAACGTCTCGCGCTGCGCTCGCGATCGCTCTTCGATCAGTCGATCGATTTGTCCTCGGCGAAGGACACGGAACGCGACATTTCCGGCGCGCGTTTCTTCGACGCGCCCGGCCCAGAAAGCCAATCGCTGCGCGTCATAGAACGCCGCGTAATGTTGCCGGGCTATGATGTGCCGGTGTCGTTTACGGTGGCGGGCGACCGTTCCGAAATGGAATCCGATATCCAGAGCTTCAACGGCACGGTGTTCACCGCGCTGGGCGGTTTGGGGTTCGGCATTCTCGTGGCCCTGCTCATTCAGGTGCGCTTCGGTCTGCGCCCGCTCGAGCGCGTGCGCCGTTCGCTCGCTTCGATCCGTTCCGGCAAGGCGACGAGGCTCGACGGAAAATTTCCGACCGAGATCGAACCGCTGGCGGTGGAAATCAATTCGTTGCTGGAAGGCAACCGCGAGGTGCTGGAGCGCGCCCGAACGCATGTCGGAAATCTCGCCCATGCGCTGAAGACGCCGCTATCCGTGCTGAGCAACGAGGCGCGGGCGCATCCCGGCGAATTCGGCGAACGCGTCTCGCGCGTTGCGGTGCATATGCGCGAACAGGTCGATCATCATTTGGCGAGGGCTCGCATGGCGGCCTCCGCCAATGTTTTCGGCGCACACACACCCGTCGCTCATACGTTGACGCGGTTCGGCAACGCGCTGGAAAAGCTCTATGCCGAGCGCGGTATCAAGATCACCGTCGATTGTCCCGAAGAACTCGGCTTTCGCGGCGAGTCGCAGGACCTTGAGGAAATGGTCGGCAATCTGCTCGACAACGCATGCAAGTGGGCGAATGCGCAAGTGACGATGACGGCGGCGCCTATCGGCCTGCGCAGGGAACGGCAGGCTTTCCGCCTGACGGTCGAGGATGACGGACCGGGCGTGCCTGAGGATGATCGCAAAGCGGCGCTGAAACGCGGTGGCAGGCTCGACGAGACAAAACCGGGCTCGGGTCTGGGGCTTTCCATCGTCACTGAAATTTCCGAGCTTTACGGCGGCGAGCTGAAACTCTCGGATTCGGCGCTGGGGGGGCTCAGCGCGGAGCTGATCCTGCCTGCTTCCAGCGAATAAAGGCGAAGCTGAACGCCGGATGAACGGACCTTTCAGCGTTGGATCACGCGAGGCCTTTTATGGTCCAGCGTCGGTTCAACTTCCTTTTGGGGTCATTACCATGAAATTCACACGCATCGCCCTTGCCGGCGTCCTCGCCGCCTCTCTCGCCGGCTGCGCCCAGAATGGGTATGGCGGTTACGGCGGCGCCGGCCCGAAACAGACCATCGGCACGCTCGGCGGCGCGGTCGCGGGCGGTTTGGCCGGCTCGCAGTTCGGTAGCGGCTCAGGCCGCCTTTGGGCGACGGGCGCGGGCGTGCTGCTTGGCGCGCTGGTCGGCAATAATATTGGCCAGAGCCTCGATCGCGCGGACCAGCAGTATCTCAGCCAAGCCTCTTATCGCTCCTTCGAGACGGGCGCGCCGGTGCAGTGGAAAAATCCCGATAGCGGCAATTATGGTTCCGTCGAGCCGGGCCGGACGTACCAATCGCAGGGCGGCGGCTATTGCCGCGAATATAACCAGACTGTCTATATCGGCGGGCAGGCCCAGAAGGCCTATGGCACCGCTTGCCGCCAGCCCGACGGCTCCTGGCAGATACAGAACGGTTGATCCTCCGTTATCGGAGC
>DASYEM010000030.1:0-37012 GCA_036499025.1 Parvibaculum sp.
GCATGCGCTCCGTGCTGGCAGGTTCGTTTGGGCGGTGATTTAGCACGGGGGGAGGCGGGGGGAAAGGATGGGGGGGTCGTGGAAGGCTGTCATCCCGGGCTTGTCCCGGAATCCAGGAGCGGCCAGCACGGAGCAAGCGGCCCTGGACCCCGGGACAAGCCCGGGGTGACAAATCGAGAGGTGGAGGAGGCGAGGAAGATGGGTCCCGGGATCAAGTCCCGGGACGACACTGAATGCGACGTGCCGTTACTTCTTCCGAAACGCGTCGAGGCTCACGACGGCGGCGTCGCCGGTGGGGGCGGGCGTTTCGTCTTTGACGATGGTGGGTTTGGGGACTTCGGGGGCGCCTTCGGGTTTTTTGACTTCGAACTGGAGGCCGAACTGGACGCTCGGGTCGAAGAAGGCATGAACCGCCGAATAGGGAACGACGAGTTTTTCCGGGATCTTGTTGAAGGTGAGATCGACCGAGAAACCGTCTTCGCGCACGTCGAGGTTCCAGAACTGGTGCTGGAGCACGATGGTCATTTCTTCGGGATATTGCTTGCGCAGTTTTTCAGAGACATCGACGCCGGGGGCATCGGTGCGGAAGGAGATGTAGAAGTGATGATCTCCGGGAAGGCCTTTTTTCAGCGCGACGTCGAGCGCGCGGCGGATGACGCCGCGCAGCGCTTCCTGCGCCATCACGTCGTAATGCATCTGGTCTTCGGCCAAAGCTGGCACTCCTCGGGAAATCGACACTCGGTCGGATGATTCAATCAGCCTTTGGACGCGGGGTCCATATGCCGGGCGCAGTTATCGCAGAAGTGTGGCGAATTCGATACCGAAGCGGTGGGCGTCGCCCGGCCAGCGCGCCGAAAGGTAATTGCCATCCAGGACAGTGAAGCCGCGATCGAGCTTGTCCATTGTGTCGCGGGCGACGCTATTGGGGCCGGTCAGAAAATCGCCCTGACTTGCGAGCTGCGTGCGAACTTCCGTTTCGAGCGGCGTTGGATAGGTGCGGTAATAATCCTTCATCCAGGCCCGCGTCATGCCCCAGGCGAGAAGCTCTTGCGCGCGGGTGAGGCCGGTCGTCTTGCGGCCATGGAGAACCGACTTGCCGTTGGCGGCTTTGGAGCGCGCGACAAGCAAGGTACCGTGGCAAATCGCGCCGACGGGTTTGTCGGCGGCGAAGAACGCGGCGACGACGGATTGGAGTTTTTGAGATTCGAGATAGGGCTTCATGCCCTTGGCGTGACCGCCGGGCAGGAGCAGCGCGTCGAAGTCTTCGGCACGGATGGCGTCCCATGCGAGGGGCGACTGGAAGGCGGGACTTTGCGTCAGCGCCTTATAGGCGGCGCGACCGGCGGCGTTGGCGCGCAGGATGCGGGCAAGCGGGCCGAGGCCCTTGCCGGTGACCATGACCGGATCGGCGGCTGCGGGTTTGCCGTCCGGCGTCGCGATGATGACGCGGTGGCCCCTGGCTTCGAGGATCGACCACGGCACGCCGGTTTCGGTCGGATCGAAATCGCGCGAGGGAAGCGGCATCAAGATTGTCGCCACGATCTCATATCCTCTGAAGGGAAGGAAATAAGTGGAGGTTTCTGTTGCCAGGTACCTCCGAACCCCGCCCTGACCGGCTAAAGCCAGGGACTTAAATTGAGGTTATCGCACTGCATTAAGCAGCGAGACGCGCCTCAGCATAGTTGTCATTGGCAACTATAAAACGGCCCGCTAACGGCGGAACCATACCGGGCAAAAGAACTACTTTTACACCCTCGTCGATCCTATTTCGCCCCCAGGAATTCCCGCCACGACGGGAGCTAATTGGTGGAGGCGCCGGGTACCGCCCCCGGGTCCGAATGGCTTATTCTGTAATCCGTTTATCACCATAGTCAGCCGAGGCTGACGCCTCATATATAGGGGGTCGGGATTAAGAATCCAATCCTGATGGGATGAGGGGCGCGGCTTCAGGTGGATGGCCCGATCAAGTCGGACGGGTTTTGGGGAAGGTTTGCAGCGAGTCGCGAAGGTTGGTTCTCAGATTCGGTGAGAAAGCTGATTTGAGTCAGGGAGATTCCTCGATTCGCGGAACCAAAGACTCCGAGATGACCGCAAAGTCGTTCAGTGATTGACGGTGCGCATGGGCGCGGGGCGGGGTAAACTCGATTGCGAATCCCGGAGAGCCCCATGAAGCAGTATCTCGATCTGATGGCCCATGTGCGCCATCACGGCGTCAAGAAGACGGACCGGACCGGCACGGGTACGCTCAGCACTTTCGGCTGGCAGTCGCGGTACAATCTCGCCGACGGCTTTCCGATGGTGACGACGAAGAAGCTGCATCTGAAGTCGATCATTCACGAGCTGCTGTGGTTCCTCGCGGGCGACACCAATATCGCCTATCTGAAAGCCAATGGCGTCGGCATCTGGAACGAATGGGCCGACGAGGCGGGCGAGCTGGGGCCGGTTTACGGGCATCAGTGGCGCTCGTGGCCGACACCGGACTTGAATGGTCAAGGGGGGGGCAAGATCGACCAGATCAAGAACCTGATCGAGATGATCAAAAAGTCGCCGGATTCGCGCCGGTTGATCGTATCGGCATGGAATGTCGCCGACATTGACGGCATGGCGCTGCCGCCTTGCCATTGCCTGTTCCAGTTTTATGTCGCGGAGGGGAAACTCTCCTGCCAGCTCTATCAACGCTCGGCGGATATTTTTCTCGGCGTGCCGTTCAACATCGCCTCTTACGCGCTGCTCACCATGATGGTGGCGCAGGTGTGCGGGCTGGAGCCCGGCGAGTTCATTCATACGTTCGGCGACGCGCATCTTTATTCCAACCATCTGGAACAGGCCGACAAGCAGTTGGCGCGCGAGCCGAAGCCGCTGCCGAAAATGCATATCAACCCGGATGTGACCTCGATCTTCGATTTCACCTATGACGATTTCCGGCTTGAGGGCTACGAGGCTCATCCGCATATCGCCGCGCCCGTCGCGGTCTGATGAAACTTCGGCAGAAATTCACGGTGGGTGTGCTGACCGTGCTGATGCTCGCTCTTGCGGTGTCGGCCATGGGCGTCATTCTCCTCAAGATGCGGCCGATCACGACGGAGCGCCTCGCCGCGCCGGATTTGAAATGATCCATCTCAGCTTTTTCATCGCCATCGCCGAGAACGGCGTTATCGGCCGCGACAATGCGATGCCGTGGCGGCTGTCGTCGGACCTTGCCTATCTGAAGCGCATGACGATGGGAAAGCCGATCATCATGGGGCGCAAGACATGGGAGAGCTTTCCGAAGCGCCCGCTGCCGGGGCGGCCCAATCTCGTCGTGACGCGCGACAAGGAATATGACGCGCCGGGGGCGGAGATTTTTGTAAGCGTCGATGCCGCCGTGGCGCGGGCGGAGGCGCTGGCGCGCGAGCTTGGCGTTGACGAGGCGATGGTGTTGGGCGGGGCGCAGATTTACGAGGCGCTGCTTCGCCAAGCGAGCCGGATTTATCTGACCGAGGTTCATGCTTCGCCGGAGGGCGACACGCGGTTTGAGTTCGACCGCGGCGCGTGGCGCGAAACATCGCGCGTGCGGCATGAGGCGGGGGAGAAGGACAGCGCGGCTTATTCGTTTGTGGTGCTGGAGCGGGTGTAGCGTCATTTTCTGTTGTCACCTCGGGCTCGTCCCGGGGTCCAGGAACGACAAGCGCGGAGCAAGCGGCCCCTGGACCCCGGCGCAAGGCCGGGGTGACATTATTTTATTAGGACGTATTCGATGACCACCGATGAAATGAAACTTCCGGCGTCGCTCCATTACGTCACGTTTCCGTCTTTGCACGAGACGCCGCTCAACATTGCGGCGCGGATGCGCGTTCCGGCGGGTGGCGGAAAATATCCGGCGGTGCTGATCCTGCATGGGTCGGCGGGGCCGTCGGCGCGCGAAGGCGGCTATGCGGATGCGCTGAATGCGGCGGGGTTCGTGACGCTGGAGCCGGATCAGTGGGTGGCGCGCGGCTTGAAGGGCGGCGCGGAGGGCAGGCCGAAGACGATGGTCGAAACCGTGCCCGACGTTTATGGCGCGCGGGCGTTTCTCAGCCGTCATCCGGCGGTCGATGGGAGCCGCATCGGCGTCATGGGATTTTCATTCGGCGGCGTCGCCTCGATGCTGTCGGCGACGAAGCTGCACAATGACCAATTTTTGCCGGACGGACATTTCAAGGCGTTGATGCCGTTTTATCCAGCGGCCTGGACTTATAATCGCGTGCCGGGTTTTGAGTTCGGCGATCTCGTCGACGCGCCGGTGATGCTGGTGACGGGCGCGCTCGATCAATATGACAATGATCCCGATGTGACGAAGAAGCTTGTCGCGGGGCTCAGCGAGAGCGACGCCCGGAAGGTCACGCTGAAGGTGATGGCCGACGCGCATCATTGTTTCGACATGCCGGGCGTCGATGTGACGGTCACAGATCCTTTCGCCAATCAGGGCAAGGGCGGCAGCGTCATCATGCGGTGCAATCCCAAGGCGATGGCGGAAGCGCATGAGTTGGCGGTGAGGTTCTTTTCGGCGATGTGAGGCTGTGGCCTCGTCCTTCGAGACGCGGCTTCGCCGCTCCTCAGGATGAGGGTTTGATGATACGATGCGAAGAATGATTTTTCTGAAAGGTTGATCCGATGGACGTGCGCGCTGCCGTGGCTTTTGAAAAAGGGAAGCCGCTTGAGATCGAAACGGTGCAGCTCGACGGGCCGAAGGACGGCGAGGTGCTGATCGAGATCAAGGCGACGGGCATTTGCCACACGGACGCCTTCACGCTGTCGGGCGACGACCCGGAGGGTATGTTTCCGGCGATCCTTGGGCATGAGGGCGCTGGTGTCGTCGTGGAGGTGGGGCCGGGGGTCAAGTCGCTCGCCGTTGGCGATCATGTGATCCCGCTTTACACGCCGGAATGCCGCGAGTGCAAAAGCTGCACGAGCCACAAGACAAATCTCTGCACATCCATTCGCGCGACGCAGGGCAAGGGTTTGATGCCGGACGGGACCAGCCGTTTTTCCTACAAGGGCAAGCCGGTGCTGCATTACATGGGCTGCTCGACCTTTGCCAATTACACGGTGCTGCCGGAAATCGCGCTGGCGAAAATTCGGAAAGACGCGCCCTTCGACAAGGTTTGCTATATCGGCTGCGGCGTCACGACCGGCATCGGCGCGGTGATGTTCACGGCAAAGGTGGAGCCGGGCGCGAATGTCGTGGTCTTCGGGCTGGGCGGCATCGGGCTCAATGTCATTCAGGGCGCGAAGATGGTGGGCGCCAACATGATCGTCGGCGTCGATATCAATCGGGCGCGGCAGGAACTGGCGCGTGCTTTCGGCATGACGCATTTTGTGAATCCGAAAGAGATCAAGGGCGACATCGTCGCGCATATCGTGGAGTTGACGGGCGGCGGCGCCGATTACAGCTTCGAGTGCATCGGCAACACGACGACGATGCGGCAGGCGCTGGAATGCTGCCATCGCGGCTGGGGCGTCTCCACGGTGATCGGCGTGGCGGGTGCGGGGCAGGAGATTTCGACGCGTCCGTTCCAGCTGGTGACGGGCCGCGTGTGGAAGGGCTCGGCGTTCGGCGGGGCGCGCGGGCGCACCGATGTACCGCGCATCGTCGATTGGTACATGGACGGCAAGATCAATATCGACGATCTCATCACGCATGTGATGCCGCTTGAGGATATCAACAAGGGGTTCGATCTGATGCATGAGGGCAAGTCGATCAGGTCGGTGGTGGTGTTTTAACGAAGCCCTGGTCCTTGAGGGGGGAGGGTTGGGTGGGGGTACTCTTGAAAGAGAGTTTTGCGAAGCGAACCCCCTCCCGATCAGCTTCGCTGATCCGCCTCCCCCTCAAGGGGGGAGGGGAAAGTAAGAGCAGGCGCGTTTGAAAAAATCTCCTATCGAACTTGTCGACCCTTCCAAAAAGCTGCTGCCGGGCTATGCGGATGCGTTGCGCAAGGGGTGGTCGCCGAACACGATCATCGATGTCAGCGCCGATGAGCTGGCGGCGGTGGAGGCGGATCCGCGGGCGTTTCTTGACGATCTCACCGCCAATCGCGGGACGATCAAACATGCGGACGGCAGCGAGACGGAGCGTTTGCCGTCGCGGTTGTTCTGGATTTCGGATGGCGAATTTTGCGGCTCGATCGGCTTGCGGTTCGAGCGCGGGACGGAGGAGTTGCCGCCTTTCGTGCCGGGGCATATCGGCTACACCATTGTGCCGTGGAAACAGCGGCGCGGTTATGCGACGGCGGCGCTCGGGCTCATTCTGCCGGTGGCGCGGGCAGAAGGGCTGGCGCGCGTCACGGTGAGTTGCGACGCCGATAATGTGGCTTCGGAGAAAGTCATCGTGTCGAATGGCGGCGTGCTGATCGAGGAAGTCCTGCGCGATGCCGAGACGGGCAAGCCGAAGCTTGTCTTCAGGATCACGACGTGAGCGGCGATGTCGATATCGCGATTGTCGGTGCGGGCGCGGCAGGTCTTGCGGCGGCGCGGCGGGTGCGGGATTTCGGATTGTCCTTCGCGATGCTGGAGGCCAAGGGCCGGATCGGCGGGCGCGCTTTCACGGACACCGCGACATTCGGCACGCCTTGGGATCGCGGCGCGCATTGGCTGCATTCGGCGGCGGTCAATCCGTTGACGCGCGTGGCCGAGGCGCTGGGCCAGCCTTATCTCAAGCGCGAAAGTTTCCGCAATCGCAATGTACATCTCGGAAGCCACTGGGCGAGCGAGGCCGAGCGCAACGATTACAACGAAGTGATGGACGCGGCTTTCGACGCGGTGGACGAGCTGGGCGAACGCGGGCTCGATGTGCCCGTGGCGCAGGCGCTGGATAAATCGAACCGCTGGTATCGACTGATCGAGCATGTGCATGAGGCGATCAGCGCCTTTCCGCCGGAGAAGATTTCGGCGCTCGATCTTCATCGCTATTACGACAGCGGCGAGAACTGGCCGCTCATCAACGGCTATGGCGCGCTGGTCGCGGCTTACGGCGCGAGCGTGCCGGTGTCGCTCGAGACGCCGGTGACGGAGATCGACCTGACGGGGCAGGGCGTCAGGCTTACGACGCCGAAAGGCACGGTGAAAGCGCGCGCCGTCATCGTCACGGTGTCGACGAATGTTCTGGCGAGCGGACGCATTCGTTTTTTGCCGGGACTGCCTGCCGCTCTTCGCCACGCGCTGGACGGCGTGCCGACGGGCGGGGCGAACAAGATCGCGTTTCAGTTTTCGCGCAATGTCTTCGGGATGCCGGATACGAGCTACGCCTCCTTCATGGATGAGCGCGATCCCTCACGCCATGCGCTGAGTTTCCAGATCAGGCCTTTCGGCAAGGAGCTTGCCATCGCCTATCTCGGCGGGCGTTTTGCCGAAGAGATGGAAAAGGCGGGCGAGGCGGCGAGCATCGAGATGGCGCGCTCGGCTCTCACCGACATGTTCGGCTCCTCCATTCTCGATACTCTCGTGAAGGTCGCGACGACCGCCTGGTGTGGCGACCCGCATACGCTCGGCGCTTATGCGAGCGCCTTGCCGGGGCATGCGGCGGAGCGGGCGGTGCTGTCTGAACCAGTGGACGGCAAGCTCTATCTCACGGGCGAGGCGGTGCATCCGACGTGGTTTTCGACGGTGCAGGGGGCTTATCTCAGTGGCATCGAGGCCGCGAATAGGGTGGCCGCCTCTTTGAATCATTGCCCTTGAGCGCGTCGCTCGCCAGAATGTCCCTATCTTAAAATTCGGTGCGGGGAATTCCGCGCTGCAAAAATAAAACAGGGAGGATTTCATGTCTCAGCCAAAGCTGGTCGCCAGCGGTTTGCAATTCCCGGAAGGCCCGATCGCCATGCCGGACGGCAGCATCGTTCTGGTGGAAATCAAACGCGGCACGCTGACCCGCGTGACGCCCGACGGCAAGAATGAAGTGATCGCCGAACTTGGCGGCGGACCGAACGGCGCGGCCATCGGGCCGGACGGCGCGTGCTATGTCTGCAATGACGGCGGCTTCGAGTGGCACCAGCAGGGCGACCTGACCATTCCGGGCGGCAAGCCGGCCAATTATTCGGGCGGCCGCATCGAGCGCGTCGATCTGAAGACCGGCGCGGTGAAGGTTCTCTACAAGGAATGCAACGGCAATCCGCTGATCGGACCGAACGACATCGTCTTCGACAAGGAAGGCGGTTTCTGGTTCACCGATCACGGCAAGACGGATGGCCGCATTCAGTATCGCGGCGGTCTCTATTACGCCAAGATCGACGGATCCTCGATCAAGGAAGTTGCGTTCCCCGTTCTCAGCGCCAATGGCGTCGGCCTTTCGCCGGATGAAAAGACGGTCTATGTCGCCGATACGTTTTCGGCGCGCCTGCTGGCTTTCGACGTGGACACGCCGGGCGTGTTGAAGCCCGATGCCGGGCTCGGCGGCGCGGGCCGCTATGTCGGCGCGGCTCCGGGGCATACCTATTTCGACAGCCTCGCGGTCGATGCGAAAGGCAATATCTGCGTCGCGACGATCCTCAATGGCGGCATCACGATTTTCGCGCCGGACGGCAAGAACAAGCATGTGCCGATCGACGACATTCTCGTGACGAATATCTGCTTTGGCGGAAAAGACCTGAAGACGGCCTTCATCACGGCCTCGTCCACCGGCCGTCTGCTGTCGATGGAGTGGGAGACGCCCGGTCTGCCGCTCAACTTCCTCAACAAGTAACGCCTATGTGTCCGTGGCCGGAATTTCCGGCTGCGGACACGTCTTCTCCCATAGGCGCCGCCGTGCCAAGATGCGCGGGCTTGAAACGGCTCCGCTTTCAAGACGGAGCCGCAACCCGGGAGGACTGAGATGCGTCTTTTATTCAGTGTGCTCGTTGCGTCAGTTGCGTTCACCGGTGCCGCCCTTGCCGAACCCAATGCCAATCTGTTTGGCAACACCGTCGTCATCACATCGGCCAAGGGCGATGTGACCAAGGCGAAAATCAACAAGGACAACACCTATGCGACGGTGCTTCCCGACGGGAAAACCGTGAAGGGCACATGGGCCGCTGTTGGCGACACGACCTGCTATACGCAGACCGAGCCTGCGCCCGCCGCGACGATGAAGCCCTTCTGCACGCCGAACGAAGACCGCAAGGTCGGCGATACGTGGGAAGCGAAAGCGCCCGACGGCAGCACGATGAAATTCGCGTTGCAGGCTGGTCAGTAAATTCTACCGCGTTGCGATCATCGATGGCCGGTTTCTCCGCGTGAGAAGCCGGCCATTTTCGTTTAGGATAGGGCGTACACGAACGTCAATCGGGGAGGATGACATGCGTATATTCTTCAGTGCGATTGTTGCCTTGTTTGCGCTTACCGGCGTTGCGCTCGCCGCCAACGACGCCTTTGCCAATTACTATGGCAACACCGTCACCGTGACGAACGCAGCGGGGTCGCGGACCGTGCTGATCGACAAGGACGGCACCTATACGCAGAAGCTTGCCGACGGCACGGTGGCGAAGGGCACGTGGAAGATCGACGGCGCGGATGGTTGCTTCACCGCCGACAAGGCGCCTGCCGATGCGAAACCCTATTGCGTGCCCGCGACTGTTCATGCGGTTGGCGATAGCTGGGACCTGACCGCGCCGGACGGCACGGCGGAGAAGGCGACATTGAGCGCGGGACGGTAAGAGGACGGCCGGTGTGGGGAACACCGGCCGTTTTTCTTTTTCGTCATGGCGGGGAGCGGAGTTGGATTGCTTCGCCGCGCTCGCAATGACGGTGGGGAGATGAAGGAGAAAAGCGTTCAGCCCGCCGACGCCTTCGAATGCGCTGCCGGGCCTTCTTCGGCGGCGATGGCGGCCTTTACGCCTGCATCGGCGTCCATGCGCTCGATGAAGCTCGACAGGTTTTCAAGCCCGCTCATATCGATCTTCTTGCCGATGGCCCAGCGCAACATGACGAAGAGATAGGGATCGGCGACGGATCGCTGGCCGGTGAGCCAGTCCCGGCCCTGGAGTTGTGCATCGAGGCGTTCGAGATAGGTGCGCACATGGCCGCCCGCCATGTCGCCCAGTTCCTCCGCGAAAGCCGGGTCTTGCAGATAGCGCCCCGGCAGGAAGATCGGCTTGAAGGCCATGTGCACATCGGAGTTGAGGAAGGCCAGCCAGCGCATCACGTCGGCGCGTCCGCGCAGCGTGCCGTCGCCGAGAAGGCGTGCCTCCGGGTGGAGATCGGCAAGATAGCCGAGAATGGCGGCGTTTTCGGTCAGCGAGAAATCGCCGTCGGTCAGCAAGGGCACGGTTCCGCCGGGATTGAGGGCGAGGTAATCCGGCTTCTTGATGCTTTGGAGCGTCATTCTGACGGCTTCATAGCTTGCACCCGTCCATTCGAGGACGATGTGATCGGCGAGGGAACAGGCACCCTGAAAATAATAGAGCTTCATGGAGATGTCTTTCGGTGAGGGGCGTTACTTCTGCGGCCGGGGCTGGCTGATCCAGGTTTTGAATCCGATTGCGCCGAGGCGCGGATTGTCGCCGGGCGTGAGGGAGCGGTCGTTCAGTTCGACGCCGAAATAGGGCGCGTGAATATCCGAAACGACCTTTCGGGAATCTCCGGTCGCCGTCAGGTATTTTTCGACGAGAATGTCGAGGCCGATGCGTTCGGGACCGGCAATCTCGATCATGCCGTTGAGCGGCGCGGCGAGCGCGACGTCGGCCATGACGTCGGCCACGTCGTCGGAGGCGATGGGCTGTACCATGGCGGGCGAGAGGCGGATGGTTTGTCCGTTGGCGCCGGACTGGGCGATGCTGCCAAGGAACTCGAAGAACTGCGTCGAGTGGACGATGGTGTAGGGGATGCCGCCCGTCTTGATGAGATTTTCCTGAGCCATCTTGCCGCGAAAATATCCGCTGGCCAGAAGACGGTCGGTGCCGACGACCGACAGCGCGACATGATGGCCGACGCCCGCGGCCTTTTCGGCGGCGAGAAGATTGCGGCCCGAAGTCTCGAAGAATTCCAGAACGGCCTTGTCTTCGAAGGAGGGCGAGTTCGCCACATCGACGACGACCTGCGCGCCTTTGAGCACCTCCGCCAACCCTTCGCCGGTGATGGTGTTGACGCCGGAATTGGGGGAGGCCGCGAGAACGTCATGGCCGCGCTGGCGGAGCCTGCTCACGAGTTTTGAGCCGATCAGCCCGCTGCCGCCGATCACCACGATTTTCATGCCGCTCTCCTTGCTGGTGTCTGTGCCGGGCGCGGGTGTTCGAGGTTCATCACACGCGGCTTTTTTGAATTGACGATCAAATATAGGGCTGCGATTGTTTGGCCAGAATGACGCAAAACCCAGAAATTCTGCCAAACCCGGATAAAGCGCGGATCGTGCTGTTCGTGGCTTTCCCGGATGTGGGGCTATTGGATGTGACCGGGGCGCAAACCGTGTTCTGGGCGGCGGCAAAAGCGATGCAGGCGCGCGGTTCGCCGGGATATGCGCGCTACACGGTCAGTCTCGATGGCGGGCTCATCCAGACGGCGGAGGGCGTGGTCCTGCAAACGCTGGCGCTTGCCGATTGCGCGGATGTGGCGATCGACACGATCATCGTTCCGGGCTCGCCTCATATCGAAGACGTGCTCGGCCGCTCGGCGCATCTGGTGGACTGGCTGCGAGAGGCGTCAGGCAAAGCGCGGCGCACGGCGTCGGTTTGCAGCGGCGCATTTTTGCTGGCGGAGGCGGGACTCCTTCACGGCAAGCGGGCGGCGACGCATTGGGCGATGTGCGACATGCTCAAGGAACGCTTTCCTTCGGTTGAAGTCGACCGCGATGCGATCTTCGTTCAGGAGGGGGCGATCTGGACGTCGGCGGGGGTGAGCACCGGCATCGACCTCGCCCTGGCGCTGGTCGAGGCGGATTGCGGGCACGATGTCGCGATGGAAGTGGCGCGCGAACTCGTCGTCTATCTGAAACGTCCGGGCGGGCAATCGCAATTCAGCGAATTGCTGCGCTCACAGACGCTCGACAATGCCGCCTTTGAAGATCTCAACCTCTGGATCATGGGCAATCTCGGCCATGAGGATTTGTCGATCCAGTTTCTCGCTGACCGGATCGGCATGAGCCCGCGCAATTTCGCCCGCGTCTACAAGCAGAAGACCGGACAGACGCCGGCGAAGGCCGTCGAGGTTTTTCGGCTGGAAGCGGCGAAGCGATTGCTGGAAGAGTCGGACCGCAATATCGATCAGATCGCGCGCCTGTGCGGCTTTGGCGACGAGGAGCGGATGCGGGTTACGTTTCAGCGCAATCTCGGCATAGCGCCGCGAGATTATCGCAAACGCTTTTCGAGATAGGTCAGCTTTCAATCACGATTTTCGGCGCCTTGCGGGCGCGGGCTCCCAGCGCCTCGTCGATATGCGCGCCGACTTTTTCGGCAAGCGCGATGAAGATGCGGGCTTCTTCGCTGTCGGGCGCGGAGGCGACGATGGGCGTTCCGGCGTCGGAGGTTTCGCGCACCGACATGTGCAGCGGGATTTCGCCGAGGAAATCGCAGCCGAGTTTTTCGGCCATGCGGCGCGCGCCGCCTTCGCCGAAAATGTAGGATTTCTCGCCCGAGCCGGGGCTGATGAAATAGGCCATGTTCTCGACGATGCCGAAAACCGGCACATGGGTTTTTTCAAACATCGCATAGCCCTTGCGCGCATCGATCAGCGCGATGTCCTGCGGCGTCGAGACGACGACGGCGCCGGTGAGCGGCACGCGCTGCACCATCGTCAATTGCGCGTCGCCGGTGCCGGGCGGCATATCGACGATCAGCACGTCGAGATCGCCCCAGGCGACGTCCATCATCATTTGCGTCAGCGCCGACTGCACCATGGGCCCGCGCCAGATCATGGCCGTGTCTTCATCGACGAGGAAGCCGATCGACATCGTCTTGATGCCATAATTTTCCATCGGCTTCAGTTTCTTGCCGTCGGTTTCCGGTTTGCCCTTCAGGCCCAGCATGCGCGGGATCGAGGGGCCGTAAATATCGGCGTCGAGCAGGCCGACGCGGCGGCCGAGCTTCGACAGTCCCAGAGCGAGATTGACTGCGACGGTCGATTTGCCGACGCCGCCCTTGCCGCTGGCGACCGCGACGATGGCGGCGACGCCCGGAATCTGGAGCGGGCCCTGCCGCGCGGGAGCAGGGCGGGTTTCGCCTCCATGCGAGTGATCGTGGCCGTGGCCATGATCGTGGGCATGCGCGGGCTGAGGGCGGCCGCCGGCGCGATGCGCGGTCAGGACGGCCGTGACGCTCAGTACACCGGGCAGCTTGCGCACCGCTTCCTCGCATTGGCGGCGCAGGGGCTCCATCGCCGGTCCGCGCTCGGGCGCGACTTCGATGCTGAAACCGACATGGCCGTCGCGCAAGACGAGGCCTTGAATGAGACCGGCCGAGACGACATCTCTGCCTGTCGCGGGGTCGGCGATCCCTGACAGTGTTTTGACGATCTCATCCTGGGTGACGCGGCTCATATGGTGTTCTCTTGTTTGCGCAGGATCGGTTGTTGCACTGCGGGCGTCATATGATCGCACATTGCGCCGGTGTAAAGGTGCTTGCGTTGCGTGTTGAGAGTGACTGTCATATAAACTCGTTACGCGTATTCCCGACCGGTCCATCCTCTTCCAATCAAAGGATTTTTGATGCCCTGGAGCAATAATAACGGCGGCGGTGGCTGGCAGGGCGGAGGCGGCGGCAATAGAGGTCCATGGGGTCAAGGCCCCTCGGGCGGCGGCAATCAGCAGCCGGACCTCGATGAGTTGATCCGCAGAGGTCAGGAAAAACTCCGGCAGCTCGTTCCCGGCGGAACAGGCGGCGCGCGCGGCGTGATCCTCGTGATCGTCGCCATCGCGATCGTTTTCTTTGCCTGGAGTTCGATCTATCGCGTCGATACCGACCAGCAGGGCATCGTGATGCGCTTCGGCAAGGTCGTGCGCTCGGAAGCGCCGGGCCTGCATGTGAAGCTGCCTTATCCGATCGAGACGGTCGAGCTGCCCACCGTCACCCGCATCAACCGCATCGACATCGGCATGCGCGACACGGGCGACAGCTCGCCGGTCAATGTTGCCGAAGAAGGGCTGATGCTGACGGGCGACGAGAACATCGTCGATATCAGCTTCACCGTGCGCTGGCGCATCAAGCAGGACGATGCGGCGGCGACGGGCGCGACGCAGTATCTGTTCAACGTCGAGGACCCAGAACGCACCGTGAAGGCAATTGCCGAGAGCGCGATGCGCGAAGTCGTCGGCCAGTCGAACATTCAGGCGCTGCTGACGACGGGCCGTACCGATGTGCAGAAGAAAGTTCAGTTCCTGATGCAGCAGGCGCTTGATTATTATCAGGCGGGCATCGAGATCACCGAAGTCCAGCTTCAGAACAGCAATCCGCCTTCCGCCGTCATCGATGCTTTCCGCGACGTGCAGGCGGCGCAGGCGGACCAGGAGCGTTTGCGCTTCGAGGCGAACACCTATGCCAACACCGTCGTGCCCAAGGCGCGCGGTCAGGCGGCGCAGATCACGCAGGGCGCGGAAGCCTATCGCGAACAGATCGTCGCTGCCGCGCAGGGCGACGCCAAGCGTTTCCTGTCGATCTACAATGAATACAAGAAGGCGAAAGACGTGACGCGTCAGCGCATGTATCTCGAAACGATGGAAGATGTTTACGGCCGCATCAACAAGGTGCTGGTCGATCCGAGCGAAGGCGGCAAGGGCGTATTGCCCTATCTGCCCCTGTCGGGCCTGAAGCCCGTTTCGCCGGCAGCGAGCTCCGACACAACGTCGGGCTCGACGTCAGCCACCAGCTCGGAGAACCGCCCATGAACCGCTCAGTCGCCGTCGGCGCGGGCGCCGCGCTCGTTATCGCCGTCATCGTTCTCTATTCGGCGCTTTTCACCGTCAACATGACGCAACAAGCGATCGTGTTGCAGTTCGGTTCGCCGCAGGGCAGCGTCGTCACAGAGCCGGGGCTGCACTGGAAGCTGCCCTTCATTCAGAATGTCGTTTACATCGACAAGCGCCTCCTCAATCTCGAAGCGCCTGCCGAGGAAATCACCGCGTCTGACCAGAAGCGTCTGGTGGTCGATGCTTTTGCGCGCTTCCGCATTGTCGATGCGTTGAAATTCTATCAGACGGTCCGCGATCCGCGCCTGACCGAGCCGCGTCTTCAGCCGACCTTCGGTTCGGCGCTGCGCAACACGCTGGGCGACAATACGCTGGAGGCGCTGGTGCGCGGCAACCGCGCCGGGCTGATGAAGCAGATCCGCGAAAGGTTCAACGCGGCGGCGGAAGACCTTGGCATCGAGATCGTCGATGTGCGCATTCGCCGCGCGGATTTGCCGGCGGCGAACAGCCAGGCGATTTTTCGGCGCATGCAGACCGAGCGTGAACGCGAGGCGGCCGAGATTCGCGCCAAGGGCCAGGAAGAGGCCCAGCGCCTGCGCTCGCGTGCCGACCGCGACGTAACGGTGCTGCTCGCCGACGCCGAACGCGATGGACAGATCGTGCGCGGCGAGGGCGATGCGACGCGGAGCAAGATCTACGCCGACGCCTTCGGTCAGGATCCCGAATTCTTCTCCTTCTACCGCTCCATGCAGGCCTATCAGAAGAGCCTGAAGGCCGATAACACCACCATGGTTCTGCCGCCGAACAGCGAGTTCTTCCGCTATTTCGGGAATGAGAACGGTGGGGCCAAGCGCTAGATGACCAAAATTTAATGGAAACCGGTGTGATCGAGCTGTTCTCGGCGCTCGGGCTTGTGCTGGCAATCGAAGGTGCGCTCTATGCCGCGTTTCCCGGCGTCATGCGCCGCGCGCTCGCCTCGCTCATAGCGCAGCCAGATCAGGCATTGCGCGTCGGCGGTCTTCTTGCTCTTGTGACAGGCGTAATGGTTGTCTGGATGGTTCGCGGATGATGAGGCGTCATCGGTCCGCGTGATATGTGAGGCTGCCCGAACGGGTGGCGAGTGGGAGCGGGGAATGCGGCTGTCGAGGATGAGGAACGCGGGCAAGGCCAATCGTTCAATGCCGGTCGGCGCTTTCGCGATCCTGTTATTGGCCGCCGCCATGTTCTTTCAGGCGCAGACGGTTCCGGCGGAAGCCCGGGCGGCGCCCGCGAGCCTTGCCGATCTCGCCACGCGCCTGTCGCCCGCCGTCGTCAATATTTCCACCACCCAGACCGTCCATGAAGGCGAGGAGCCGGAAGCGGACGAACCCAATGGCGATGCGCCGGACGGCGACGCGCCAGATGACGGGGCGCCGGAGGATGCGCTGCCGTCGCCCGATGCCGGTCCGCAAGGGCAGGGCGGGCAGGACGAAAAAGTTCAGTCGCTCGGCTCGGGTTTCGTCATCGACGCCAAGGGCATCATCGTCACCAACAATCATGTGATCGACGGCGCCGACAAGATCGATGTCACTTTCACCGACGGCACGACGCTTCCCGCAAAGCTGCTCGGCCGCGACGACAAGACCGACATCGCCGTGCTGAAGATCGAGACGAAACTGCCGCTGCCTTTCGTGAAGCTCGGCGACAGCGACAAGATGCGCGTCGGCGACTGGGTGATGGCGATCGGCAATCCCTTCGG
The DNA here is from genome assembly GCA_036499025.1 of Parvibaculum sp. Classification (GTDB taxonomy): domain Bacteria; phylum Pseudomonadota; class Alphaproteobacteria; order Parvibaculales; family Parvibaculaceae; genus Parvibaculum. The sequence goes on from DASYEM010000030.1 coordinate 16,557, forward strand.
TCTTGGCGGCACGGTGACGGCGGGCATCGTCTCGGCGCTCAACCGCGATATTCATGCGGGCAATTACGACGATTTCATCCAGACGGATGCCGCGATCAATCGCGGCAATTCGGGCGGGCCGCTTTTCGATCTGGATGGTGAAGTGATCGGCATGAACACGGCGATCATCTCGCCATCGGGCGAGAGCGTCGGCATCGGCTTTGCGACACCCTCCAGCACCATCGTCTCGGTGGTGAAGCAGATCGTCGAGCATGGCGAGATCCGGCGCGGCTGGATCGGCGTGCGCATTCAGATGGTGACGCCGGAGATCGCATCGACGCTTGGCCTGGATGAAACGCATGGCGCGCTGATCGCCGGTGTGACGGCGGGCGGACCGGCGGAAGCGGCGGGCATCGAGACCGGCGACCTCGTCGTCGGCTTCGATGGGCAGAAGGTGCATGAAATGCGCGATCTGCCGCGCATCGTCGCCGAAACGGAAATCGGCAAGGACGCCACCATCGACGTCATTCGCGGCGGCAAGAAGAAGGCCTTGCAGGTGAAGGTCGGACGTCTCGATGAGCCCAAGCTCGTCGTCGGCAAGCAGCCGATCAATGTGCCGCCGAAAATGGAGAAGGTGAAAGCGCTCGGCCTCGATCTCGTTGCGCTCAGCGCGGCGGTGCGCGATCATTACAAGATCGACAAGAATGCGAAAGGCGTGCTGGTCAGCGATGTGTCGCCCAACAGCTCTGCCGCCGACAAGGGCATTCGTCCGGGCGATCTCATCGTGCGCGTCGGTCAGTGGGATGTGAAAACACCGAAGGACATCGTCGCGCGCATCGCCGAAGAGAAGAAGGCGGGGAAGACGTCCGTATTGCTGCGCGTTGTGACGGGCACAGATCCGCGGTTCGTCGCGGTGCCGGTGGAGTAATTCTTATTTTCACCTCCCCTTGTGGGGAGGTCGATACGGGAAGCGGATCGGGTGGGGCTCTTTACGAGGCTCGCCCGTTTGCATTGCTCGCCGCGACCCCCACCCGAGAAATCCGCTAGGGCGAATTTCTCGACCTCCCCACAAGGGGGAGGTGAAGTTTGGATGGCATCACACGTTGGCGAATTCGTCTTCCTTATAGCCCTGAAAATAAAGCAGCGCGGTGAGGTCGCCGTGGTCGATGCGGGCGTCGGCGGCTTCGGCGACCACGGGTTTGGCGTGGAAGGCGACGCCGAGGCCGGCTTCCTCGATCATGCCGAGGTCGTTGGCGCCGTCGCCGACGGCCAGCGTTTCATGTTTCTTCAGGTCGAGTTCGCCGCGCAGTTTCACCAGCGCCTCGATCTTGGCTTCGCGGCCGAGGATCGGCTCGGCGACGCCGCCGGTGAGCTTGCCGTTGACGAAGATCAGCTTGTTCGCCTGATTTGTGTTGAAGCCGACGGCATGCGCGACGCGCTCGGTGAAAAAGGTGAAGCCGCCCGAGACGAGGGCGCAGGCGTGGCCGTGTTCGCGCATGGTGTGGACGAGTGTGCGGCAGCCGGGCGTTTCGGTGATGCGGTCGCGATAGACTTTTTCCAGCGCTTCGAGGGCGAGGCCTTGCAGCAGTCCGACGCGTTCGCGCAATGCGGGCTCGAAAGCGATTTCGCCGCGCATGGCGCGTTCGGTGATCGCGGCGATTTTCGGTTTGATGCCAAGTTCGGCGGCGAGTTCGTCGATGCATTCCTGCTGGATGATGGTCGAGTCCATATCCGCGATGAGCAGCTTCTTGCGGCGGCCTTCGGAGGGCTGAATGGCGAGGTCGATTTCGGCTTTGGCGAGATGGGCGCGCAGCGCCGCTTCAGGGCGGTCGCCGCCTTCGCCGTCGAAGGCAATGTCGCAGGCCTTGCCTTTGGAGAGCCAGACCGGCGCGGCGGCGTCCGGCAGCATGGCGCGGGCGGCTTCGACGTGTTCGTCGCGGAGGCTGTTGCCGATCAGTGTGAGGGTGTATTTCATCGGGGGGAACTTGTTCCAAACCGTCATGGCCCGGCTTGTCCGGGCCATCCACGTCTTTGCCAAAATGAAGGAAGACGTGGATGCCCCGCATAAAGCGGGGCAAGACGAAAAAGGTGTGTATTGAGCGAACCATTTCACGTCAAACGAGCGATCCTTATTGCAGGGCCGACCGCGAGCGGCAAGTCCGCGCTGGCGCTCGCCTTGGCGGAACGGCTGGGTGGCGAGATCGTCAATGCGGATTCGATGCAGGTTTATGCCGAATTGCGCGTGCTGACGGCGCGGCCTTCGCAAGCGGAAGAGGCCCGCGCGCCGCATCATCTTTATGGTGTGTTGCAGGGGCGCGAACATTGCTCGGCGGGCAAGTGGTCGCGGATGGCGCTTGAGGCGTTGCGCGACATCGAGGCGCGGGGACGGGTGCCGATCATTGTCGGCGGGACGGGGCTTTATTTCCGGGCGCTGACCGAAGGGCTGTCGCCCATTCCGCCGATCCCCGAAGAGGTGCGCGCTGCGGTGCGGGCGGAGGTTGCGGCGACGGACGATCCGCACCGGCTGCTCGCGGAAGTCGACCCGGAGCTTGCCGCCGTCATCCGCCCTTCCGACCGGCAGCGCATCGCGCGGGGCGTCGAGGTCGCGCGCGGGACGGCCAAGCCCTTGAGCCAATGGCATAAAGAGCCGCCTGCGCCGCTGCTGACGGGCAAGCTCGCCAGGATCGTTCTCGCGCCGGACCGCGACTGGCTTCGGGGGCGCTGCGACAGGCGTTTTGAGGCGATGGTGAGCGAGGGGGCGGTGGAGGAGGCGCAGGGGTTGGCGAGGCTCGGCCTCGATCCGGCCTTGCCGCTGATGAAGGCGCTCGGCCTTCGCCCGCTTATCGAGCATGTGTCTGAAAAGATTAATCTTTCCGAGGCTATTTTGCGCGGACAGAGCGAAACGCGGGCCTATGCCAAGCGGCAGGAGACGTGGTTTCGCACTCAGATGATTGCGTGGGAGAGGTTTTCTGAGCAAGATTCGGAAAGTCTTATGGCCGAAATCTTTTCGTTTATTGACGAATTGGGGTTGACCAAGGTTTGAGCCAAGGTTAGGTTGCCCGCGGTTTCCAAGGCATCGCCCCGTTTGCCGTCATGCCCCGCATAAAGCGGGGCATCCACGTCTTGAGGGTCCCTGCAGGGAAAGACGTGGATGGCCCGGACAAGCCGGGCCATGACGAGCCAGCGAGAAGGATTGAGATCATGGCCGCCCAGGAAATGACAGGCGCGGAAATCGTCATCAAGGCGCTCATCGATCAGGGCGTGGATACGATATTCGGCTATCCGGGCGGCGCGGTGCTTCCGATCTATGACGCGCTGTTTCAGCAAAACCAGATCCGCCACATTCTCGTCCGCCATGAGCAGGGCGCGGTTCACGCCGCCGAAGGCTATGCGCGTTCGACGGGTAAGCCCGGCGTCGTCCTCGTCACGTCGGGTCCCGGCGCGACCAATGCGGTCACCGGCCTCACCGACGCGCTGATGGATTCCATTCCGATCGTTTGTCTGACGGGTCAGGTGCCGACGCATCTGATCGGCACGGACGCGTTTCAGGAATGCGACACGGTCGGCATCACGCGGCCTTGCACCAAGCATAACTGGCTCGTCAATTCGGCGAAGGAGCTGACGCGCGTCATGCATGAGGCTTTCTATGTCGCGACGAACGGCCGTCCGGGCCCTGTCGTCATCGACATTCCGAAAGACGTGCAGTTTCAGAAGGCCGAATATGTCGGCCCGCAGAACGTCGTGCACAAGACCTATCGTCCCCGCATCAAGGGCGACATCGAGCAGATCAAGAAGGCGGTCGATCTGATCGCCCATGCCAAGCGTCCGCTTTTCTACACGGGCGGCGGCATCATCAATTCGGGCCCGCTGGCGAGCCAGCTCCTGCGCGATTTCGTCAAGCTGACCGGCTATCCGATCACCTCGACGCTGATGGGCCTCGGCGCCTATGCGGCGAGCGATCCGCAATGGCTCGGCATGACGGGCATGCACGGCACGTTCGAAGCCAATAACGCCATGCATGATTGCGACGTGATGATCAATCTCGGCGCGCGCTTCGACGACCGCGTGACGGGCCGGGTCGATGCGTTTTCGCCGGAGTCGAAGAAGATCCATGTCGATATCGACGCGTCCTCGATCAACAAGATCATCCATGTCGATGTCGGCATCATCGGCGACGCGGCGCATGTTCTGGAAGACATGATCCGTGTCTGGAAGGCCAAAGTCTACAAGCCGGACAAGGATGCTCTCGCCGGCTGGTGGAAGCAGATCGACGCATGGCGGGGACGCAAGTCGCTGTCGTTCCGCCAGACGGGCGACGTCATCAAACCGCAGCATGCGATCCAGCGTCTTTATGAATTGACGAAGGACCGCGACACCTACATCACGACCGAAGTCGGTCAACATCAGATGTGGGCGGCACAGCACTATCATTTTGAAAAGCCGAACCACTGGATGACCTCCGGCGGCCTCGGCACGATGGGCTATGGCTTGCCCGCCGCCGTCGGCGTGCAGATCGCCCACCCGGACGCGCTGGTCATCGACATCGCCGGCGAAGCATCCATCCAGATGTGCATGCAGGAAATTTCGACGGCGGTGCAGTTCATGCTGCCGGTCAAGATTTTCATTCTGAACAACGAATATATGGGCATGGTGCGCCAGTGGCAGCAATTGCTGCATGGCGGGCGCTATTCGCATTCCTATTCGGAGTCGCTGCCCGATTTCGTGAAGCTTGCCGAAGCCTATGGCGCGGTCGGCTTGCGCGCCGAGAAGGCGGGCGAGCTTGACGACAAGATCAAGGAAATGATCAACGTCAAATCGCCGGTCATTTTCGATTGCCGGGTGGATCAGCTTGAAAACTGCTTCCCGATGATCCCGTCGGGCGCGGCCCATAATGAGATGATTTTGGCCGATGACGCCGAGGCGGCGACGGTCACGGAAGAGGGCAAAATGCTGGTTTAAGGCCTGTTATGGGCGCAAATGGCAGAAAACCCTTCCCAGCCTCCCTTAATCCCAATACAGAGACGCGCATGAGCACCGAGACCAGCATTGAGCGGCACACGATTGCCGTCCTCGTCGACAACGAGGCGGGCGTTCTGGCGCGCGTCATCGGGCTGTTTTCGGGCCGGGGCTACAATATCGAGAGCCTGACCGTGGCCGAAGTGGACAGCGCCGGGCATACGTCGCGCATCACCATCGTGACGCGCGGCACGCCGATGGTCATCGAACAGATCAAGGCGCAACTGGAGCGCCTCGTGCCGGTTCATAAAGTGGTGGACCTTTCCAGCGACGCGCCGGGCATCGAGCGCGAGATGGCGATGGTCAAGGTCGCGGGCGTCGGCGAGAAGCGCGTCGAGGCGCTGCGTCTGTCGGATGCCTTCCGCGCCCGCGTCATCGACACGACGCATACGTCCTTCGTTTTCGAAGTGACGGGCGCACCGGACAAGATCGACGCTTTTGTCGGATTGATGAGGCCGCTCGGCCTCGTGGATGTGTCGCGGACCGGGGTCGTCGCCATCGCGCGCGGCCCGGAAGCGATGTAACGAACTTTAGTTAGAGACGGAAAAGGACTACGCCCATGCGCGTTTATTATGACCGCGACGCCGATGTGAATCTCATCAAAGGCAAGAAAGTCGTCATCATCGGCTATGGCAGCCAGGGCCATGCCCATGCGCTCAACCTGCGCGACAGCGGCGTGAAGGAAGTCGCCGTGGCGTTGCGCGCCGGTTCGGCCACCGCCAAAAAAGCGGAAGGCGAGGGCCTCAAGGTGATGACGGTCGCCGATGCGGCGAAATGGGGCGATGTGCTGATGATGCTGACGCCGGACGAGCTCCAGGCGGACATCTACAACAACGATATTCACGCCAACATGAAGCCGGGCGCGGCGCTTCTCTTCGCGCATGGCCTCAACATCCATTTCAACCTGATCGAGCCGCGCAAGGACATCGACGTCCTCATGGTCGCGCCGAAGGGTCCGGGCCATACGGTGCGTTCGGAATACAAGCGCGGCGGCGGCGTGCCTTCGCTGATCGCCGTCCATCAGGACGCGACGGGCAATGCGCATGACGTCGGCCTGTCCTACGCCTCGGCCAATGGCGGCGGCCGCGCAGGCATCATCGAGACGACGTTCCGCGAGGAATGCGAGACGGATCTCTTCGGCGAGCAGGTCGTGCTTTGCGGCGGTCTCGTTGAGCTCATCCGCGCCGGTTTCGAGACGCTGACGGAAGCGGGCTACGCGCCGGAGATGGCTTACTTCGAGTGCCTGCATGAAGTGAAGCTGATCGTCGATCTGATTTATGAGGGCGGCATCGCCAACATGAACTATTCGATCTCGAACACGGCCGAGTACGGTGAATATGTCACCGGCCCGCGCATCATCACGCCGGAGACGAAGGCGGAAATGAAGCGTGTGCTGAACGACATTCAGTCCGGCAAGTTCACGCGCGACTGGATGCTTGAAAACAAGGTCAACCAGACGAGCTTCAAGGCGACGCGCGCCGCCGCCGCCGCTCATCCGATTGAAGAAGTCGGTGCGAAGCTCCGCGCCATGATGCCCTGGATTGCCGCGAACAAACTCGTAGACAAAGCCAAAAACTAACGCCGTCGCGGGCTTAGCCTCACGTTTCCTAAAGGGCCTTCCGCGATAATCGCGGAGGGCCTTTTTCTTTAGGCGTCCTTCGAGACGCGCTTCGCGCTCCTCAGGATGAGGAGTTCAAAGATATAGACCTCACCCTGAAGAGGCCCGAAGGGCCGTCTCGAAGGGTCGGCAATAAGGTGAGAGACATGCCTCCTGCCCATATTCGTCACGGCGCCGCCATCGCCTTCCTGCATACGGCGGCGATCCATATCGAGACCTTCAATGCGCTGGGTGCGGAACTCGCGCCGGAGCTGACGCTCGCGCATGCGGTGCGCGAGGATCTGCTGAGCGCGGCGGAGAAAGCCGGTTTTGTAAACGCGGCGCTCGATCTGAAGACGCAGGAATCGTTGGTCGCTTTGGCCGATGGCGGGGCGCGCGTCGTCGTCTGCACCTGCTCGACGCTGGGCGCGAGCGCGGAAGCGGCGTCGGAAGACGTGAAGGTTCCGATCCTGCGGATCGACCGGGCGATGGCCGACCTCGCGGTGGAAACCGGCGCGCGTATCGGCGTCTGCGCCTGCATTCCGGCAACCGTGCCGAACACGCAGACGCTCATCCGTTCGTCGGCGGCGCGGGCAGGGCGAAACGTCGAGATGAAAACATTCGTTTTCGACGATGTCTGGACGCTGTTCCGCGAGGGAAGACTTTCCGATTATTACGAAGGCATCGCGGCGCGGCTGACGCAAGCGGCGCGAGATGTCGACGTGCTAGTGCTGGCACAAGCGTCGATGGCGCCTGCGGCGGCGCTGTGCGGCGCGCTCAATGTGCCCGTGCTGTCGAGCCCGCGGATCGGCTTTGAAGCGGCGGTGAAGCTCGCGCGGCAAGATGCGCATTGACAGATAATAATAACCATTATCAGATATGCCCAACTTCAAAACAGTTGGGATGAGCGCGCAAATGATCAGGATTTTCTTGGCGGCGGCAGGTGTTGCGGCGGTTCTCGCCTTCGGTGCGGCCAGCGCTTCGGCGGCGGATGACAGCGACGGCGCGACATATGAACTGACGATCAAGGATCACAAGTTCAGCCCGGCGACGCTGGAAGTGCCTGCGCAAAAAGACATCAAGCTCGTCGTGAAGAATCTCGACACGACGGCCGAGGAATTCGAGTCGCGTGATTTCCGCGCCGAGAAGATCATTGCCGGTGGCGGGCAGGGCGTCTTCTATCTCGAGCCGATGGAGCCGGGTTCCTACAAGTTCTTCGGCGAATTCCACGAGGACACAGCGCAAGGCGTGCTCGTCGTCAAATAAGTCTGCGCGCGTGTTCTATTTCGCCTGAGCGTAGAAATAACTATGGAGGCCGGTGCGGTCGAAAGGCTGCCACCGGCCTTCTGCTTGTGCGAGCCTGTCGGCGACGGCCCAGAGGACCAGTGCATTGATGCCCATGCCGATATGGCTCGATTGCACCTCTATATTATCCGTCTGCGGACCTTCCTGCTCGAGGCAGGCTTCCCACGGCACGACGCCGTCGCTCTTGGAATAGATGGCGGTGCAGGGGACGGGCGGCGGGGGACGCAGACGCTCGGCGAGTTTCGGGTCCGGCTCGCCGTCGATGCGATAGCCCGCGCCGAACGGGCTGCCGAGCGTGATGACCTGACGCGTCAGCGCCGGATAATCCCGCGCCAGTTCGCGCGCATAGATGCCGCCGAGCGACCAGCCGACAATGCTGACGCGGCGCTGATAGCGGTCGGACAATTCCTTGAAGCGGGTGCGAATGCCCTGGCGAATTTCGGTGCTCGGGCCCCAGTTGCGGCCGAGCTTCCAGGGATGGACCTGATAACCCATGGCTTGCAGGTAGCGCCGGAGCACGAAGGTCGAGCCGTCATCGGCCAGCATGCCGGGCAAAACCAGAACAGGATGGCCATCGCCGCGCGGCGCGTTCATCAGGATCGGCAGCGCCGGGACGATGGAGCCGAGTTCGGCGAACACCATCAACTCGCCGAGCCGCGAGAAAAGGCTGCGCTCATCGTCCAGCGTCGGTCTTGTCCGGGCCATATTTGCTCTCTTGTCGTTCAGCGATGCTCGTGTTTCGGTTCATGCTTGTGATCGTCGAGGCAATCGCCGGGCTCGATCTGCACGGTCGCATGGCCGATGCCGAAATGCGAGCCGAGGCGCGCCTTGATGCCGGTCATCGCCGCATGGGCGTCTGCAAGCGGCGTGAGACGGGCATGAAGCGTCGCCACGGGACGGCCCGAGCCGAGCGACCAGGCGTGAACGTGATGCACGTCGGCGACACCATCGACATGGGCGATGAGGTCGGCCTTGATCGCTTCGGGATCGAGGCCGGTCGGCGTGCCTTCCATCAGGATATGGGCGCTGTCGCGCGTCACGTTCCAGGCGCTGCGCAGGATGAGCAGCGCGACGAGGACGGAGAGAAGCGGATCGATGGGCATCCAGCCGGTCATCAGAATGACGATGGCGGCGGCGATGGCGGCGACGGAGCCGAGCAGATCGCCCAGCACATGCAAGGCCGCGCCGCGCATGTTCAGGCTATCGCCCGCGCCATGCAGCATCAGGAATGAAACGACATTGACGGCGAGACCGCCCGCCGCGACGACGAGCATGGGCGTGGCCAGAACCGGGGCGGGCTGCATCACGCGCATGACGGCTTCGATGACGATCCAGACCGACAGCGCGATCATCGCCGCGCCGTTGAGGAAGGCGGCGAGAATTTCGGCGCGGTGATAACCGTAGGAGCGCGCGTCGTCGGCGGGTCGGCGGGCGAAACGCACGGCGAGCCATGCGAGCGCCAACGCGCCCGTGTCGGTGAGCATGTGGCCTGCGTCCGCGATCAGCGCCAGCGAACCGGAGAGATAACCGCCCAGAGCTTCGACGATCATGAAGCCGCCGGTCAGCCACATGGCGATCAGCACGCGGCGCTCGTTGGTCGGCCCATGCGCATGGCCGTGCGAATGTCCGTGGCCGTGATCGTGGTTATGTGTGGCGGACATCAGGCGTCCTCCTCGTGAACATCTTCGTTCACATGCGCGACCATGTCGGCGATGACGTGGCGCACATGCGCGTCATGGATGCGATAGAAAATCTGCTTGCCGCGGCGCTCGGGGCTGACGAGGCGCGCGGCGCGCAGGAGCCGCAGATGATGGCTGACCAGCGAGGGCGAGAGGCCGAGCTTCGCCGCCATGTGCCCGACCGATTGCGGGCCCGCCAGGGTCTCGATGACGATGCGCAACCGGCTTGGATCGCCGAGCAGACGGAACATTTCGGCGAGCTCAATGGCCTTGTCGTCGGAGAGCGCCGTCGGGGTCTCGGTATGCAGCGGAATCGGGGAAGGCATGGCCGCCTCACATATGAATAGGTGTTCATATGTTATATATGTTGCGACGAAATACAAGGACTCTTTGCGTGGGCCAGCGGGTGCGATCGGCGGCATGCTGTGCTACATCGCGGCGAAACAAGCTTACCCGGGGGATTCTCATGCGCATCGGCACGCCGCTCTCACCCAACGCCACGCGGGTCATGCTTCTGGGTTCGGGCGAACTGGGCAAGGAAATCACCATTGAGCTTCAGCGTTACGGCGCCGAAGTGATCGCCGTCGATCGTTATGCCGATGCACCGGCCCATCAGGTCGCCCATCGCTCGCATGTGATCCAGATGACGGACGGCGCAGCCTTGCGGGCGTTGATCGAAAAGGAGCGCCCGCATCTCATCGTGCCGGAGATCGAGGCGATCGCAACCGACGAACTTGCGAAGATCGAGGCGGAAGGGCTTGCCACCGTGATCCCGACGGCGCGGGCGGTGCAACTGACGATGAACCGCGAAGGCATTCGCGCGCTTGCGGCTGAAGAACTCGGCTTGCCGACATCGCCTTATGCTTTTGCCGCGACCGCCGATGAACTGGCGGCGGGTGCGGCCAAGGTCGGCTTTCCCTGTTTCGTCAAGCCAGTGATGTCGTCTTCGGGCAAGGGCCAGAGCTATCTTGAGAGCGAGACAGATGTGCAGCCCGCTTGGGATTATGCGATGGCGGGTGGGCGCGTCGAGCGCCGGCTCGTGATCGTCGAAGGCAAGATCGATTTCGATTACGAGATCACGCTGCTGACCGTTCGGGCGCTGGGGCGCAATGGCGAGATCGAAACGCATTTCTGCGCGCCCATCGGGCATCTGCAGGCCAAGGGCGATTACATCGAAAGCTGGCAGCCGCAGCCGATGAGCAAGGTGGCGCTGGAGCGCGCGCGGGATATTGCAAAGAAAGTGACGGACGCGCTGGGCGGGCGGGGAATTTTCGGCGTCGAACTTTTCGTCAAGGGCGACATGGTCTGGTTCTCGGAAGTCAGTCCGCGTCCGCATGACACCGGGCTGGTGACGCTGGCCAGCCAACAGCTGAGCGAATTCGCGCTCCACGCGCGGGCGATTTTGGGATTGCCGGTATCGACCGAGATGCTCTCGCCCGGCGCGTCCACCGTCATTTATGGCGGGCTCGAAGAAAAGGGCATCGCCTTTGAAGGGCTCGACGCGGCGCTGGCGGTGCCGAGCTCGGAAGTGCGGTTGTTCGGCAAACCTGAGTCCTTCATGCGGCGGCGCATGGGCGTGGCGCTGGCGCGGGGACGCGACATTGCCGAGGCGCGGGCGCGGGCGAAAGAGGCGGCGAGCCGGGTGAAGCCTGTGAAGGGGTAGGGTAAGGGGAAGGCCCTCACCCAACCTTCTCCTAGAGGGAGAGCTAGAAGGAAGAGGGACGCCTTTCTTGCAAATCCGCAGCATCATTTTCGTCATGCTGCATTTATCTCATGTCCAAACCTCGATACTCTCACTTGCGCAACAAGGTTTTGCGCCAGAGTGGTATCAAACATGAACTGGGACGATCTTCGCTTTTTTCTGGCCGTGGCCGGGGCCGGCAGTCTGTCGGGGGCCGGGCAGCAGCTCGGCGTCAATACGACGACCGTGCTACGCCGTGTGGCCTCGCTGGAGGACGATATCGGCTCCCGGCTCTTCGAGCGTGAGCGGACGGGCTACCGGCTGACGGCGGCGGGCGAGAGGCTTGTCGAGGCGCTGGAGCCTGTGGACCGGCGGCTTTCCGCCCTTCCCAGGGACTTCGCGGCGGCGGGAGAGGGCAATGAAGGCACGGTTTGTCTCGCCGCCAGCGATATTCTGGCGACGTTCATCATCGCGCCGGAGCTGAAAGCCTTCCGCGACGCTCATCCGGGGCTCGAGCTTGAGCTGGTGACCGACCCGCGCGCCGGCGCGGCAGGTGCGGCCCCGCGCATCGGCAATCCGCTGAAGGATGTGGATGTGGCGCTCCGGGCGGCGCGGCCCACGCAGGGCGACATGCTGATGCGCAAGGTGGGCGACATGGCCTATGGGCTTTATGCCTCGCCTCAATATCTCGCGGAGCGCGGCCAGCCCGAACAGATGTCCGATCTTTCGAGCCACGACGTCATCGGCTTTCCGCGCGCCGAAGTACCGCTCGGGCCCGTCTGGTGGATGTCGCGGGCTGAAAAATCCTCGCGCGTCGCGTTCCGGTCTTCGAGCGTCGCGGCGCGGGCCGAGGCGGCGAAGCTGGGACTCGGCCTTGCCGCGTTGCCCTGCATCCTCGGCGATCAGCATGGCGGGCTCACACGCGTCTTCGGACCTGATCTTCTCGGGGCCTTCGAACTCTGGCTGATGACGCGCAACGATCTCGCCCAGCTTGCGCATGTGCGGGCGGTTATGGAGTTCCTTGTCGAGGCGGTGAAACGCCATCGCACACGGTTGGAAGGGCGGGCGCACGAGGTCACCGAGCTGCCTCCCAAACCCTTGAAAAACCGCTGAAATTCAGTCTTTCCCGTTGCACCTTCAAAGCCTTTCGGCGTACAAGTTTCGCATCGGCACGGCCACGAATCTGAAGCGCAGAGCCCTCGCGATTCGGTTCGTTCGAGTTGTGCCGGGCGAGCGAGTGCGTTTCATGGGCCAAGGCTTTTGTCCGGCCGGTATCAGCACATAACCAGCAGACGGGTAGACACGATGGCCTTGATGGTCGGTGCGGACGGGGAGAGCAAGGCGTGCGTTTCTCCCGTGCGAGCCGGTTTCGGTTGCGGTCCCTGCTCTTGTTCGTATGCGGACGATCTATGAAGCCCTTTGGCGAAGGGGTATTTCGGGGCGGGCAGGCCCTGTTCGGTCAAGGGGATCACATGCGCCCGAAAACCGCCACATTGGGGCGGGAAAAGCGGTGCGTTAACACTTTAGCCACCATAAGCAACGACACTCTCACCCGTCGATAGGGCGCGTAAAGATGATCGCGGTTCATCGACCCACTGTTGAAGGATATTAAAAGCATGCTTTCTGGACTGCTCGGCATGTTTTCGGCCGATATGGCGATCGATCTCGGCACGGCGAACACTCTTGTCTACGTCAAGGGACGAGGCATCGTTCTCAACGAACCGTCGGTCGTCGCCATCATCGAAAAGGGTGGGAAGAAGCAGGTTCTCGCCGTCGGCGAAGAGGCCAAGCAGATGCTTGGCCGCACGCCCGGCAACATTCAGGCGATCCGGCCGATGCGCGACGGCGTCATTGCCGACTTCGAAGTCGCCGAGGAAATGATCAAACATTTCATCCGCAAGGTTCACAACCGCCGCTCCTTCGCCAATCCCCAGATCATCGTCTGCGTGCCCTCCGGTTCGACCGCCGTCGAGCGCCGTGCGATTCAGGAATCGGCGCTGTCGGCCGGTGCGCGTCGCGTCTATCTCATTGAAGAGCCGATGGCGGCTGCCATTGGCGCGGGCCTTCCCGTGACGGAGCCGACCGGCTCGATGGTCGTCGATATCGGCGGCGGCACGACGGAAGTCGCGGTGCTGTCGCTTGGCGGCATCGTCTATGCGCGTTCCGTACGTGTCGGCGGCGACAAGATGGACGAGGCGATCATCGCCTATATCCGCCGCCATCATAATCTGCTCGTCGGCGAAGCTTCCGCCGAACGCATTAAAAAAGAAGTCGGTTCGGCCGCCATTCCTTCCGATGGCGACGGCATGACCATCGAGATCAAGGGCCGCGACCTGATGAACGGCGTCCCGAAGGAAATTCGCATCGGCCAGCGCCAGATCGCCGAAAGTCTTGCCGAACCCGTCGGCGCTATCGTCGAAGCGGTGAAGGTCGCGCTTGAAGCGACGCCGCCCGAGCTTGCCGCCGATATTGTCGACAAGGGCATCGTGCTCACCGGCGGCGGCGCGTTGCTCGCCAATCTGGATCAAGTTCTGCGCGACGAGACGGGTCTGCCCGTTTCCATCGCGGATGATGCGCTTTCCTGCGTGGCGCTCGGAACGGGCAAGGCGCTTGAGCACATCAAGACCATGAAACATGTTTTGTCTTCCGTCTATTGAGACGGGGTTTACCGAGACCACATCGATGATAGTGGACGGCTCGGCGGGCTGACTTGAGGGGGCGGCGGCGGTTAAGTTGGCGATGGATCCGAACCGTTCAGCAATGCCCATCCGCGAGCTTTCGCATCGGATCTCGCTTGTCTTCATGCTTACGCTTGCCGCCGCGCTGCTGCTGCTTGGCCGCGCGGAAACCTATGTCTTCGACCGCGCGCGTCAGGTCGTCACCGACATGGCCGCGCCGCTGCTCGAGCTTGCCTCGCGTCCCGTCGCAGTGGCGCGCCGGGTGGTGGAGCGCACAGACGAATATGCCTATGTCTTCGACGAGAATGAGCGCCTGCGCGCCGAGAATGCGCGTCTGCTCGCCTGGAAAGAGGCGGCGCTGAAGCTCGAGGCGAAAGTCGCGCGCTACGAGGCGTTGCTCAATGTGCAGGTCGATCCCGGCATCTCTTATGTCAGCGGCCGCGTCGTCAGCGACAATGGCGGGCCTTTCGTCGATACCGTCATCGTCAATGTCGGGCGCAATCAGGGCGCGAAAAGCGGCGACGCCGTCATCGATACCGATGGCGTCATCGGCCGCGTGGTGGCGACCGGCGACAAGGCGAGCCGGGTGTTGCTGCTCACCGATCTCAACAGCCGCGTTCCCGTCGTCATCGAGCCCGCGCATTACAAGGCGGTGCTGGCGGGCGACAATACGGATTGGCCGAAGCTCGAATATCTGACGTCCACCAGCGGCATCTCGCCCGGCGACCGCGTCGTCACCTCCGGCGACGGCGGGCTCATTCCGCCCGGACTGCCTATCGGCCTCGTCATCCAGACCAGCGACGGCTTCACGCGCGTGCAGACCTTCGCCGACCGCGACCGTCTCGATTTCGTGCGCGTGCTTCAATATGAATTTCCCTCGCAGGTGGCGCGGCAGGATCCGCCCGCCGTGCTCAAGGGTCCGCCTGTGACCTCTAAGCCGGCGGAAGCGGCAGCGTCTGAAGCGCCGAAGCCCGGCGCGGCGAAGCCGGCGACGCCGCCTGTCGGCCAGACCATTCAACGCTCGACCGCGCCGGGCGTCATCGCGCCTTCCGCCGCCAAGCTGGCGAAGCCTGAGGCGGGTGCGAAGCCCAAGAAGCCCGCTGTTGCGCAGACCCAGCCGATCACGCCCGCGCCCGGCGCCGTGCCCAATACGTCCATGCGGCCCATCCCCGATCCGGCCGAGACGGAAGAAGAAACGCCGCCGCCGCCCAGCGACATCACCCCCGGCAGCGCCGACACGCCGGGCACCGAATGATGGCCCGCCTCGATCCATACACACCGACACCCGCCTCGCGCGCCAGCCGCGTCGTGATGATGATCTTGCCTTTCATCATCGGGCTTTTCTGTGTGCTGCTGTCCTTCGTGCCCATCGGGCGCATTTTCGGCACCTCGGTCATGCCGGCTTTCGCGCTGATGGCGATCTATTACTGGGCCGTCGTGCGGCCCGACATGTTTCCGGTCTATGCGGTGTTTCTGGTCGGGCTGCTGTCCGATCTGCTCTCCGCCGGACCCATCGGCCTTTGGGCCTTTGTCTATGTGCTGACCTATACGATTGTGCTCACGCAGCGCTTTCTTGCCGTCAACGCGCCGTTCTCGGTCTTCTGGTTCGGATTTCTTCTCGCCGCGCTGGTGGCGGGCGCGATAAGCTGGGGCGTGGCGTCGATTATTTATGGCGTCATTTTGTCGGTGAAGCCGATCCTTATGCACATGCTGGTCACGGTGGCGGTCTTTCCGCTCATGGCTTTCCTGTTCGGGCGCATCGAGCGCCGCATTCTTCCTTCAGGTTAGAGGGGGGAAGGGCAGCCATGGCGATCGATCGCAGAGACAATTCACGCTACAAGACATTCACGCGCCGGGCGATGCTGCTCGGCGGCGCGCAGGCCGCCGCCTTCACAGTGCTTGGCGGGCGCATGTATTATCTTCAGATCATGAAGACCGACGAGTACCGGATGCTCGCCGAGGAAAACCGCGTCAACGTGCGGCTGCTCGCGCCGCTGCGCGGGCGCATCGTCGACCGTTTCGGCACGGTGCTTGCCTCCAACCGGCAGAACTATCGCGCCGTTCTGATCGCTGAGCAGACGCCGAATATCGAAGACACGTTGCACAAGCTCGCGCGCATCGTCGAGATCACGCCGGAGTCGCGCCGCAAGATCATGCGCGACGTCGCGCGCGCGCCGCGCTTCATGCCTGTTATCGTCGCCGAGAATTTGACCTGGGAGCAATTTGCGCAGGTCAATATCAATGAACCCGACCTTGCAGGCGTGCAACCCGACGTCGGCGAGACGCGGCACTATCCGTTCACCACGGAGCTGGCGCATGTCGTCGGCTATGTGACGCCCGTTTATCAGAAGGATCTTGAAAAGGACCCCGACGAACCCTTGCTGAAGCTGCCCGGCTTCCGTATCGGCAAGAGCGGCATCGAACAGAAATATGACGAGCCCTTGCGAGGCATCGCGGGCGCGAGCCATGTCGAGGTCAATGCTTATGGCCGCGTCATCCGCGAGCTGTCGAAGGACACGGGCAAGCCCGGCGCGGAGGTCGTGCTGACGCTCGACATGGACGTGCAGCAATATGCCTGCGAGCGGCTAAAGGACGAGAGCGCCAGCGCCGTCGTCATGGATATCCATTCGGGCGAAGTCATCTGCTTCGTCTCGACACCAGCCTTCGATCCCAATCAATTCAATATCGGCTATGGCGCTGCGGCCTATAAGGCGCTGCTCGACAATCCCTATCTGCCGCTCACCAACAAGGCGATTGCGGGCCTCTATCCGCCGGGATCGACCTTCAAGACCGTGACGGCCATCGCGGCGCTCGATGCCGGCGTCGATCCGCTGCGCACGGTCAATTGCAGCGGCAAATACGCCTTCGGCAACCACCTCTTCCATTGCTGGAAGAAGGAGGGCCACGGCAATATGAACATGCATGACGGGATCAAGCATTCCTGCGACGTCTATTTTTACGACGTGGCGCGCCGCATCGGCATCGACGCCATCGAGAAGGCGGCGAAAGCCTTCGGTCTGGGCCAGACCTACAATTTCGATATTGCAGGCGAGAAGGCGGGCATCGTGCCGAGCCGCGCGTGGAAACGCGCCGTGACGGGCGAAGGCTGGCAGCAAGGCGAAACGCTGATCTCCGGCATCGGGCAGGGGTTTTTGCTGACCTCGCCGTTGCAGCTCGCCGTGCTTGCCTCGCGTATTTCCAATGGCGGCTATGCGGTGACGCCGCATCTGACGCGCGCCATTGGCGGCGAGCTTTTACCCGTGCCGCAGCCGCCGAAGATCGACGTCAATCCAGATTGGCTGAAGATCGTGCAAGGCGGCATGAACGGCGTTTCCAACGAACCCGGCGGCACAGCCTTCCGCTCGCGCATCACGCAAGTGGGCATGGAGCTTGCCGGTAAGACAGGCTCGGCTCAGGTGCGCCGCATTTCGATGGCCGAACGCGAAGGCGGCGTGCGCAAAAACGATGCGCTCGAATGGCGCTTGCGCGATCACGCTCTTTTCATCTGCTTCGCACCGGTCGCCAATCCGCAATATGCGATGTCGATCGTCATCGAGCATGGCGGCTCGGGCTCGGGCGCCGCCGCGCCGGCCGCACGCGACATCATGCTCAGAGTTCTGCAACGCAACGCCGTGCGCCAGCAGGCGTCTGCGGTTCCGCATACGCATGACCACGATCATGGACATGGGCACAACCACAGTCACGACGTGGAGGAGGGCTGATGTTCGACCTTCGCCGGTTCACCGGCCGCGAGATGAAGATCAGCGACAAGCTCCTCGAGTTCAACTGGGGCTTCCTGCTGCTGCTCACCGTCATTTCCTGCATCGGTTTTGCGATGCTCTATTCGGTGGCCGACGGCAGCTTCTCGCCCTGGGCGATGAAGCAGATGATCCGTTTCGCCGCAGGCTCGGTGATGATGGTCGTCGTCGCGCTGATCGATCTGCGCCTCTGGATGCGCATTGCCTATCCGATGTATGCGGTGGCGCTTATTCTGGTCGCGGCGGTGGATGTCGTCGGCTTCAAGGGCATGGGCGCGCAGCGCTGGCTCGATCTCGGCTTTATTCAGCTCCAGCCGTCCGAGGTGATGAAAGTCGCGCTGCTGCTGGCGCTAGCGCGTTATTTTCATGGGCTTGCGCTCGATGAAGTGTCGCGCATTCGCAATCTCATCGTGCCACTGCTGCTGGTCGTTTTGCCGGTCGGTCTTGTCGTCAAGCAGCCCGACCTTGGCACGGCGATCCTGCTGACGATTTCGGGCGGCACGATCTTTTTCGCCGCCGGATTGGCCTGGCGCTATTTCATCCTGGGCGGTCTCGGTGTGTTGGGCGCCATTCCCATTGTCTGGGAGCGCTTGCACGATTATCAGCGCAACCGCGTCTTCACCTTTCTCGATCCCGAGCGCGACCCGCTCGGCGCGGGTTATCACATTCTGCAATCGAAGATCGCGATGGGGTCAGGCGGCCTGTTCGGCAAGGGCTTCATGCAGGGCTCGCAAGCGCATCTGAATTTTCTGCCCGAAAAACAAACCGACTTCATCTTCACCATGCTTACCGAGGAACTCGGCTTTGTCGGCGGCATCACGCTGCTGGCTTTTTACTTCGTCGCGCTGATGTTCTCGATCAATGTGGCGCTGCAATGCCGCAACCAGTTCGGGCGGCTGTTGGCGCTCGGCGTCTCGGTCAGCTTCTTTTTCTATATCTTCATCAACACGGCCATGGTGATGGGCCTCCTCCCCGTTGTCGGCGTGCCGCTTCCGCTTGTCTCCTATGGCGGCACGGCCATGCTTTCGCTGATGTTCGCCTTTGGCCTGCTGATGAGCTGCTATATCCATCGCAACCTCGAAATCGGTCGCGGCTCGTCCTCTTTCCTCTAGGGAAGAGGGGCGCGGTTCGCAGGGAAGGGTGCCGATTCGGGGGCGATTCAGCGTCGATTTCCCGCTAATTCCACAATGAATCGAGCGGTCCCGGATGCTTGCTGGACAGGCCCTGAAACCTTTGCTATGAGCAGCCCTCCCTTACGGGATTGGTGGCTTCCCACCGGCCTTGCCTGAGCTTCAGGCGCGGGCCTCGGCGGGCGCATAGCTCAGTTGGTAGAGCAGCTGACTCTTAATCAGCGGGTCCCAGGTTCGAATCCTGGTGCGCCCACCAAACTTCCCCGGATACGATTTCGGTCCCTTAAAACTCCCGTGCTTCCTTGCACACCGGCACGAGTTTCGCCGCGCAGCTCATCTTTGCCGGGTAGGCGTCGTTGATGTTCTTGTGGTCCGCGATGGCGGCGCATTGTTTGGCGTCGGTACGCTCATAGCAGCTGATTATGCGCTTTGCACCGTCGCCCTGCCGGTAGTCGCAGGCGATTTCGCAAGTGTCCGGCGTCGGCGCAGGTTCGGCCGCATGAGCGGCGCTTGCGCAGAGAGCGAGGGCAGCCATTCCGAACAGGAAGCTTTTCACCGGGATGCCTCGTGATGAGCGGGCGGTCCCTTCACTCTACTCAGAAAGCGGCGCGCAAGCCCACCGGGATTTCAATGGGTTGCGGAGAGAGTTCTGTGAGGTCGAGCATCGGCGAGGCGACCTCCTCGGCGACGATCTTGAAGCGGGTGATCTCATGCGCGCCGAAAGAATTGATGAGCGGCACGTCGGCGGCGTCGCGGCCGCGAGCGACGACGATGCGGCCGATGCGGGGAACGTTGTGGCGGGCGTCGAACGTGTACCAGTGCCCGTCGAGACAGGCCTCGAACCAGGCGCTGAAATCCATCGGCGCCGGATCGGGCGGCACGCCGATATCGCCGAGATAGCCGTTTACATAGCGCGCCGGAATGTTCATCGCCCGGCACAGCGTGATCGCCAGATGGGCGAAATCGCGGCAGACACCTTTGCGCTCGAAATGGGTTTCGGCGGCGGTGCGGGTGTTGCGGGCATGTTCATAACCGAAGCTCAGGCGGTCATGGACGAAGTCGCAGATCGCCTGCACGCGGGCCCAGCCGGACGGGCCTTTGCCGAACAGATCCCAGGCCATCTGACCGAGCTTGTCGGTTTCGCAGTAGCGGCTGCCGGTCAGATAAAAAAGCGCCTCGGGCGGCAGGTCCGAGAGAGGCGTTTCGCGGGCATCGCAATTGACCGCATCGCCGCAGCCTATGTCTTCAATGACGCCGCTGGCGGAAATCGTCACCTGACCTTGCGGTGCGACGAAATGGCGATAGCGGTTGCCGAAGAAATCAATGCCGGTGAAACCGGAGGCGAAGGGACGAGCCTTGAAAGGTTCTTCGTCGAGAATATCTTTGGCGCGTTCGCGGTGGATATCGAGTAGCGCCACGACTGGCGTTGCTTGAGGGAACGTGAACGACATCTCGTAGCCGTAGCGGATAAACATGGCTAAAGCCCCCACGCACGGAACAGGTGTATTGTTCGCTCAACGCTTCAAGATGCGGATTGGTTGCCGTATGTGAGAACCCGGAATGAGCAAGGCCTTTACCAAAGAGACCGACGAGGAGGACGAAGAGCTCGAGCAGCCTGAACCGCTGCCGTCGG
>DASYEM010000031.1:0-30429 GCA_036499025.1 Parvibaculum sp.
CCCGGGAACAAGTCCCGGGATGACAACTATTGTTGCATGGAGAGATGAGAGACGGAGAACTTACTTCCCGCCGGGGAAGGGCTCGACCAGCTCGTCGCCGTCGCGGCCCGTATAGATCACCTTGCGTCCATTGATATAGACGCTGTAGCTGGCGACGCCGGCTTCCATGATCTGCTTCAGAAATTCGGGATAGTTGGTCTTGCCTGCCTGCACCGATTTGAGCGCGGCCTTGAGACCGGCTTCCGAAAAACGCGGCGCGACTTCCTGCATCGGATCGAGCGCGATCTCGTCCTGCAGCGTTTCGTCATCGGTGCCGTAAAGCGTCCGCTCGAACCGGATGAGATCGACAATATAACGCACGACACCGGCTTCCGTCAGTTGCACAACGGCCTGCGGAAATGTCAGTCCATGTGCCGACTTGATTAGCTTCTCGTCCATCGGCCCCGCTCCCCGGAGTTCTATTATGCTTTGACGCGAGCGAACTCGACAATCTCGCCGTTCTTCATGCAGCTTGCCACGGCAAGGTCGATGAAAAGCGGCACCAGATCGGCGGGCTTTGTCAGCGTCGTCGGATCTTCGCCCGGCATGGCCTGCTTGCGCATCGCGGTGCGCGTCGGACCGGGGCTGATGAGATTGGCGCGGATGCTCGTATTGGCGCATTCCGCCGCCCAGGTCTTGACGATCGCCTCAAGCGCCGCCTTGCTCATCGCATAGCCGCCCCAATAGGGCTTGTTCTTATGGGCTGCGCCGGACGTCACGAAAATCGCGCGGCCTGCGTCGGAGCGTTTCAGCAATGGCTCGAAGGAACGGATCAGCCGCCAGTTCGCGGTGATGTTGGTTGCGACGACCTTGTCCCAGGCTTTCACTTCCATATGGCTGACGGGCGTCAAGGTGCCGAGCGAACCCGCATTGCCGACCAGCACATCAAGCTTGCCCCAGCGTTCGTAGATATTCGCCCCGAGCCGGTCGATGGCGTCGAAGTCGGTGAGATCGAGCGGCACCAATGTCGCCTTGCCGCCGATTTTGCTGATCTCATCGTCGACTTCTTCAAGCCCGCCGACGGTCCGCGAGACGAGGATCACATGCGCACCTTCGGCTGCGAAGCCGAGCGCGACGGCGCGACCGATGCCGCGCGATGCGCCGGTGATGACCGCGATGCGATCCTGTAGCCGTCCGCTCATGTGAATGCTCTTACGCGATCTCGGCGAGCAGCGACAATTGCCGCGTGCGTTGTTCGCCGTTTCGGTCGGTCAGGGGCGTTGGATAGTCGCCGGTGAAGCAATGGTCGGTGAATTGCGGGTGTTCTTGATCGCGATGCGGATAGCCCATCGCGCGATAGAGACCATCGACCGAGATGAAGGCAAGGCTGTCGACGCCGATGTAATCGCGCATGCCCGCAATGTCGTATTGCGCGGCGAGAAGCTGTTCGCGCTCCGGCGTGTCGATGCCGTAGAAATCGGGATGCGTGATCGGCGGACTGGCGATGCGCATATGCACTTCTTTTGCGCCGGCTTCATACATCATCTTCACGATCTTGACCGACGTGGTGCCGCGTACGATCGAATCGTCGATGAGGATGATGCGCTTGCCCTCGACAACGGCGCGGTTGGCGTTGTGCTTCAGCTTCACGCCGAGCTGGCGAATATGCTGGGTCGGCTCGATGAAAGTGCGGCCCACATAATGATTGCGGATGATGCCGAGCTCGAAGGGAATGCCGCTCTCCGTCGCATAACCGATGGCGGCGGGAACGCCCGAATCCGGCACGGGAATGACGACATCGGCCTCGACGCCGCTCTCGCGGGCGAGTTCGCGGCCAAGCTGCTTGCGCACATTATAGACCGAGCGACCGCCGACGATGCTGTCGGGGCGGGCGAAGTAAATATATTCAAAGACGCAAGGCCGGGGATGCTGGGCAGGGAAGGGCCGGATCGACTCAATGCCTTCGCGCGTGCAGACGACGATTTCGCCGGGTTCGATCTCACGCACGAAATCGGCGCCGATAATGTCGAGCGCCACCGTTTCCGAGCAGAGGATCGGGGCCCCGGCAAGGCGGCCGAGAATGAGCGGACGAATGCCGAGCGGGTCACGCGCGCCGATGAGTTTCTTCGGCGTCATGGCGACCAGCGCATAGGCGCCTTCGATCTGGCGCAGCGCATCGACGAAACGGTCCATCACGCGGGGACTGCGGCTGCGGGCGACGAGTTGCAGGATCGTCTCGGTATCGGAGGTCGATTGGAAGATCGAACCGGCGCGAACCAGCTCGTTCCTGATCGTCATCGCATTGGTCAGATTGCCGTTATGGGCGATGGCGAAACCGCCGCCCCAGAGATCGGCAAAGAGCGGCTGCACATTGCGCAGGATCGTCTCGCCCGTCGTCGAATAGCGCACATGACCGATGGCCAGATCGCCCTTGAGGCGCTCCATGACCTTCTCGCTCGAGAAGTGGTCGCCGACGAGACCGAGACGCCGCTCGGAATGGAACTGCACACCGTCATAAGAGACGATGCCCGCCGCTTCCTGGCCGCGATGCTGGAGCGCGTGAAGTCCTAGCGCGGTAAGCGCAGCGGCGTCGGGATGTCCAAAAACACCGAACACGCCGCACTCTTCGCGCAGCGTGTCGCCATGTAGTTCGTCGTCGGTAATTGTGGTCAAGATTTTGGCAGGAGCTTGCTGGGATTTTCGTAGGCTCTCATCCCGGAATGTTTCCGAAAGAGAGAGAGACAACTGCTTCTGCATACGATGCGCTCCGACCGGGGACCGTCACTCCCCAATGAAACCATTTACTCCGCATTCTCGAAAAGTCGATCGAGCCCCTTGCGTTCGGAGGTGTTATAGCCCGGGGCCTTACCCGTGTCAGCGCCCGATTTGGGCGTTGTCGTGGCGGGCGGATTAGCCGCAGGCGCGCTCGGCGCGGGCTGCTGCGTCTCATAAACCGGCTCGCGGGTGGGCGACTCACGTCGCCTCAGAGTGCCGCGCTGCGGTTCCGCTGGCGCCAGGGTAAACAACGTCGCCGCCGACCTTTCGACCAGAGGCCGAAGTTTGGCATTTCTGATCCAGTCGGGCTGTTCGGCTGGATTGGGAACCAGCCATGCGAAAAATAGGTATGCGACGGTGACAATCAAGAGCCCGCGAACGAGGCCGAAAAGGAAGCCCAGCGTCTTGTCGAGCGTTTCGGCCTGCTCGAAAAGGCCGAGCAGGTGGCCTGCCCAGCGCGCGGTGAATGCCGCAACAATCAGATAACCAACGACAAAAATGACGAGCGCCGCCACCACGGCGGCAAGCCAGTCGGGAGAAATGAAGCCGCGGAAAATGGGCGTCGCATAGGGAAAGAGCCAGAGCGCCGCCAACGCACCGACAACCCAGGCGAGAATCGACAGGACCTCGCTGGTGAAGCCGCGCAGAAATGCGAGCACACTGGAAATCGCGAGAACCGCGATGATGATGCCGTCAAAGAGCGTCAATTCGTCTCTCCCTGAGACAAGCCTATCATATCTCGTCAGCCTTCGGCTTCGGGCCACGCGGCTTGGCGGCCGCCGCGAGGTTCGCCACAAGTCCGGCGAGATCGGAAATCTCGGTTAATTCAAGCCCTGTGGAAGGGCGCTGGCGGGCGGTGGAGGCGGGTAGAATGGCCCGTTTGAAGCCTAGTTTTTCGGCTTCTTTAAGGCGCGCTTCCATCTGGCTGACCGGCCTTATGGCTCCCGACAGGCTGATCTCACCGAAAATGACGCAATCGCGTGGCAACGGAGCCCCGGTGATGGAGGAGACGAGGGCGCCGGCCACCGCGAGATCGGCAGCGGGCTCATTGATTCGCAACCCGCCCGCGACATTGAGATAGACATCCTGCCCGCCGAGCGACAATCCGCAGCGCGCGTCGAGCACGGCCAGCACCATCGACAAGCGGCCGGAATCCCAGCCGACGACAGCCCGGCGCGGCGTACCGAGCGAGCTTTGCGCGACCAGCGCCTGAATTTCGACGAGGACGGGCCGCGTGCCCTCGATCCCGGCAAAGACGGCTGAACCGTTGGTGTCGCCGTCCCGTTCGCCGAGAAACAGGGCGGAGGGGTTCGGCACCTCCTGCAACCCGAGTTCGCCCATCTCGAAAACGCCGATCTCGTTGGCGGGACCGAAGCGGTTTTTGACGGCGCGCAGGATGCGGAATTGATGGCCGCGCTCGCCTTCGAAATAGATCACCGCATCGACCATGTGCTCGACGACGCGCGGACCGGCGATCTGCCCATCCTTGGTGACGTGGCCGACCAGGATCACAGCCGTTCCGTGCCGCTTGGCGAAACGCACGAGGTCCTGCGCCGTTGCCCGCACTTGCGTGACGGTGCCGGGCGCGCTTTCCAGCGCTTCGGTCCACATCGTCTGGATGGAGTCGATGACGACGGCGGCGGGCGGCTTGCCGCCTTCGAGCGTCGCGATGATGTCCTTGAGGTTCGTCTCCGCGCCGAGCTGCACCGGCGCATCGGCAAGGCCGAGACGGCGCGCGCGCATCCGCACCTGCGCAATCGCTTCTTCGCCGGATATGTAAACGACATCCGCGCCGCGCTTTCCGAGCGCCGCCATGGCCTGCAACAGCAATGTTGATTTGCCGATGCCCGGATCGCCGCCGATGAGCAGCGCCGAGCCCGGCACCAGCCCGCCGCCGCAAACGCGGTCGAATTCAGCGACGCCGGTGACGAGGCGCGGCGGGTCAGCCGTTTCGCCCGCCATGGCGACCAGCGCGATGTGACGGCCCTTGGTCTTGCCGACAAGCTGCGGCGGCCCGCCCGCGACGCCCGAGCTTGTCCCGGCTTCCTCGACGATGGTGTTCCACTCGCCGCAGGACTCGCAACGTCCCGCCCAGCGGGACGTGACCGCGCCGCAGGATTGGCAAGTGAACTGTCGGGACGCGCGTGCCATCAAATTCCTTCTTCTGCATTTCGGGGAGTTTGGCCCCGGAATCGATTCGCAGATTGTCCCCTATCTGGTAGCGGAAAACGCCATCAGCGAACACCGTCGGCAATGATGGTGTCCTGCGTCACCTGGGCGACTTCCTTGTCGCTTTCGGTGAGGCGCGTGTTCTTCCAGCCGCCGCGCGCGAACCAGCATATGGAAATGATGGCGACGAGAATATTGGTGACCGGGAACGACCACCACAATCCGTCCACGCCCAGCGTGCCGTGCTTGGAAAGAACATAGGCCAGCGGAAACTGGATCACCCATTGCGACACCAGCGCGATGACCATCGCGCTCAGCATATTGCCCGACGCGCGGAACGCCGAAACGACGCAAAGCTGAATGCCGATGCCACCCCAGGCGAGCGCCATGATGCGAATGAAATGCGCGCCCCGGGAAATGACGTCGGCATCGTTCGGAACGAAAAACGCCACGATATGAGGTGCAAAAATATAGGCGACGAGGCCCGCGAAACTGAGAATGCCAAAGCCCAGAACCGTGCCGAGAAATGTGATCCGCGATGCGCGTTCGATATTGCCAGCGCCGATGTTCTGGCCGACCAGCGTCGCGACGGCCATCGACATGCCCATCGCCGGAATGGTGACGACCTGCAATACGTTCGACCCGACGCCATAGGCGGCGATCGTTTCCGTGCCGAAGCTTGCCACCAGAAACGACATGACCATCAGCCCCAGCCCGCGCGTTGATAATTCCACCGACCCCGGAAATCCGAGAAAGAAGGCGCGTTTGATGTAGGGAAGATCCGGTGCGAAAGCGCGCCACTCGATCTGGATGCCGTATCGCCCATGCAGAAATATGCCGATGCCGATCACGGCGGCGATTGCTTGCGTTACCAGCGTGGCGAGCGCAGCGCCCATGACGCCGAGGCCCGGCATCGCGCCCCATCCGAAAATGAAAAGCGGATCGAGCGCGAAATTCAGCGCCACCGTTCCAGCGACGATATAAAGAGGCATTTTCGTTTCGCCGACGCCGCGCATCAGCGCCTGAAACATCGCATAGGTGAACACGAAAATGATGCCGACGAACGAGACGCGCATGAAACCGAGCGCCGCCGCGTGAACGTCATCCGCGACGCCGAGCAGCGTCAGAAAGAACGGCGCCAGCATGTAACCGGCGGCGCCGAGAACCACTGAACTCGCGGCGACCATGACCATTGTCTGCGCAGCGACATGATTGACCATGTCCTGCATGCCTGCGCCCTTGTATTGCGAAATGAGCGTGGCGCCCGCCATTGCGAGGCCGGAGCCCAGCGCGATCACCAGAAACGTCACTGGAAAACTGATCGAAACCGCCGCGACAGCGGATGCGCCGAGCCGCCCGACCCAGAACGCGTCGGTCATCTGGTAGCCGGTTTGCAGGATATTCCCGAGCATGATGGGAATGGCCAGCGTCACCAATGCCCGTGCTATCGGACCTTCCAGAAACAGTTTTTGGCGTGGGTCCAGCAGGTTGCGTTTTCCTTGAGGCGAAACTCTCGAGCTTATGGCTTCAGCACTTCCATTTTGATCGGTCCGGTGGCCCGGCCATGGATGAACTGATCGACATAATCGTTGCCGCTCGCATCGATCTCGGCGCGCGGTCCCTTCCAGATGATCTGGCCCTTGTAAATCATCGCCAGCTCATCGGCGATCTTGCGCGCGCTGGCCATGTCATGCGTGATCGAAAGCGCGGTCGCGCCGAGGTCTTTCACGCTGTCGACGATGAGGTCGTTGATGACGTCGGCCATGATCGGATCGAGGCCCGTCGTCGGTTCATCGAAGAAGATGATTTCGGGATCCGCCGCGATGGCGCGGGCAAGGCCGACGCGCTTCTGCATGCCGCCCGAAAGCTCGGCCGGGTAAAGCCCGCCGACCTCCGCGCCGAGGCCCACCTTGGCGAGTTTGGCGTAAGCGATGTCCCGGGCTTCCTTGCGCTTCATCTTGCGGCCCTGAATGAGACCGAAGGTGACGTTCTCCCAGACGCTCAGGCTGTCGAACAGCGCCGCGCCCTGAAACAGCATGCCGAATTTGCGCAAGGTTTCTTCGCGCTCGCCCGCGCTCATCTTCAGCACGTTCTTGCCGTCGACGAATATCTCGCCCTTGTCGGGCCGCAAAATGCCGAGCACGCATTTCAGCATCACCGATTTGCCGGTGCCCGAGCCGCCGATGACGACGAGCGATTTTTCGCGCGGCACGACGAGGCTCAGATTATCGAGCACCAGCTTCGGGCCAAAGCGCTTGGTGACGTTTTTCAGTTCGATCTTGGGCAGGTCTGACATGTCGGCCCTCACTTCGCGAACAGCAGAGACGTCATCACATAGTTCGACGCCAGAATGAGGATCGAGGCGCTCACGACCGCATTGGTCGTCGCCCGGCCGACGCCTTGCGCGCCGCCCTTGGAATTGAAGCCGTGGAAGCAGCCCATCAGCGCGATGATGAAGCCGAACACCGCCGCCTTGATGAGGCCGGATGTCACGTCGCTCGACTTCAGGAAGCCCACCGTCGTCGAGATGTAAACGCCCGGATTGAAATGCAGGCTCGCGGTGCCGACAACGAAGCCGCCCATCACGCCGATGATGTCGGCGACGAGGACGAGCAGCGGCAGCGTCAGCACGGCGGCGACGACGCGCGGCGCGACGAGATACTTATAGGGGTTGGTCGAGAGCGTGGTCAGCGCGTCGATCTGTTCGGTGACGCGCATGGTGCCGAGTTCGGCGGCGATCGCGGCGGCGACGCGGCCGGCGACCATTAAGCCGCCAAGCACCGGCCCCAGTTCTCGCGTGATGCCGAGCGCGACAATGGTCGAGACGATGCTTTCGGAATTGATGTTGTTGCCGCCATAGTAAATCTGAAGCGCCAGCGCGCCGCCGGTGAAGAAGGCGGTTAGCGCGACGACCGGCAGCGAAAAATAACCGATCCGCATCATCTGCTGGCCGAGCAGCCGCCAGAAGAAGGGCGGGCGGAATACATGGCTGACGGCGTCCCAGCTGAAGAGCGCAACGCGCCCTATTTCGGCAAACAGGGCGAGGACCACCCGGCCGATAATTGCAAAAAAGTTCAAAGCTGCTCCCCGCTCATGATTCTGCCGACGCGACGGCGCCAGTGTAGAGCCGCTTGTAGCGTTCTCCCAAGCTCGTGAGAACCTCATATCCGATGGTTCCGGCCCGGCCCGCGACTTCATCCAGGCTCACATGCGGCCCGATGAGTTCGGCCAGATCGCCCCGCTTGACGGCGCTTTCGGGAATGTCGGTCACATCGACGATCAGCAGGTCCATCGAGACCCGTCCCGCGACCGGCGCGTACTGCCCGCCGACATAGACCCGGCCGGCGCCCTTGGCCGAAGCCAGCGCCCGGAAATAGCCATCCGCATAGCCCGCCGCCAGCACCGCCAGCCGCCGGGGACCCTCCGCCGTCCATGTCGCGCCATAGCCTGCGGCCTCGCCCGCCGGGACCTCGCGGATATGCAGCACCCGCGCCTCGGCCTTGACCACGGGCCGGAACGGGTTGGGTCGCCCCTCGACCGGAACGCCGCCGTAAAGCCCGTAGCCGGGCCGTACGATGTCGAAATGATAATCCCGACCAAGCAATATGCCCGCCGTATTGGCGAAGCTCGCGCGGACCGAGGGAAAGGCCGTCCTGATCGGCTGGAAGCGCTCAAGCTGGCGCGCATTGAGCGGATGGCCCGGCTCATCCGAACAGGCGAGATGGCTCATCACCAATTGAATGTCGATTCCGGCGAGCAACCCTTTGTCTGCGAGCAGTCTCGCGGTCTCAACGCCATCGAGTCCAAGGCGGCTGAGGCCGGTGTCGAAATGGAGAGCGGCGGGCAGGGCGGTCCCGGTGCGTTTCGCCTCGCGGCCCCACGCCTCGATCTCGGCCAGACTGCCAAGGCAAGGTCGAAGTCCATGCACGCGCGTTTCCGGTCCGGCATTCGGCGTCAGCCCGTTGGTTGTGTAGATCACGGCATCCGGCAAGGACGCCCGCAACGTGGCGCCCTCGACGGCGTCGGCGACAAAGAAGGTCTTGCAGCCCGCGCCCGCCAGCGCCCGGCCCACCGGCGCGAGCCCGTGCCCATAGGCATTGGCCTTGACCACGCCACCGACTTCGACGCTCGGCGCGAGCACGCGCGCGTGTGCGTAATTCGCGGCAAGCGCGTCCAGATCGACGGTCAGAATGGCGCTATGAGCGGAAAGGTCTGGCGAGGCGCTAATCGTCTTTTCCAGTTCGGGCAGGTCCATCGCAACATCATGGCGCGAATAATGCGGCATGACGATGGAGGAATGCCGTCAAAAAACGAATGCCGCGATGTGGAGGTTAATATTGGGCTTCCGGGAAATTGTCTTGCTGGGCGTGATCGCTGAAGCGGGTGACGTCGGCCTGGAATTGCAGGCGCACCGTGCCGGTCGGACCGTGACGCTGCTTGCCAATGATGACTTCGGCGAGGCCGAGCAATTGCTCCATCTCCGCCTGCCATGTCAGATGCTCCGGCGTGCCCTCGCGTGGCTCCTTGCGTTGCAGATAATACTCCTCGCGGAACACGAACATCACCACGTCGGCGTCCTGCTCGATGGAGCCCGATTCACGCAAATCCGAAAGCTGCGGGCGTTTATCGTCGCGGGATTCGACCTGACGCGAAAGCTGCGACAGGGCGAGGATCGGCACGTTGAGTTCCTTGGCCAGCGCTTTGAGGCCGGTCGTGATCTGCGTCACTTCCTGCACGCGGTTGGCGTCGCCCTTGCCGGTGCCCGACAGAAGCTGAAGATAGTCGATGACCAGAAGCCCGAGCCCGCGCTGACGCTTCAGCCGCCGCGCCCGCGCCGACAGCGTCGCGATGTTGAGGCCGCCCGTATCGTCGATATAAAGCGGAATGCTTTGCAACTCGCGCGAGGCATCGACCAGCCGGTGAAACTCGTCCTCATGGATATTGCCGCGCCGGATACGTTCCGACGGCACGCCGGACTGTTCGGCCAGAAGACGCGTGGCGAGCTGTTCAGCCGACATTTCGAGCGAGAAGAAGCCGACGATGGCGCCGTCCTTCACCGCAACCGTGCCGTCGGTCAGATGCTCGGCCTTGTAAGCCTTGGCCGCATTGAAGGCGATGTTGGTCGCTAGCGCCGTCTTGCCCATCGAAGGGCGGCCGGCGAGGATAATCAGATCGGACGGCTGCAGCCCGCCCATCTTGTGATCGAGATCGCGCAAGCCCGACGAGATGCCGGACAATCCGCCGTCGCGCTCGTAAGCCGCCGCCGCCATGTCGATGGCGCCCTTGAGCGACTCATAGAAATTGCGGAACCCGCCCTCATATTTGCCGCTCTCGGCGAGCTGATAAAGCGCCTGCTCGGCATCGAGAATTTGCGCGGCGGGCGTGTCGTCGATGGGCGCATCGTAAGCGCGCGTATGCATATCGACGCCGACCTGAATCAACTCGCGCCGGATCGCCAGGTCGTAAATCGTCCGCCCGTACTCTTCGACATTGATGATCGTGGTCGCCGCACCCGCGAGCCGCGCGAGATATTGGGGCCCGCCGATTTCGGCCAGCGCCTCGTCGCGCTCAAAGAAATTCTTCAGCGTCACCGGCGAAGCAAGATGGCCTGCCGTGATGAGCTTTGCCGACGCTTCGTAAATACGACCATGCAGGGCGTCGAAAAAATGCCGCGGTTCGAGAAAGCTCGACAGCCGGTCATAGGCCTCATTGTTGATGAGCACCGCGCCCAGCAACGCCTGCTCCGCCTCGATGTTGTGAGGGGGAACGCGGTAGCCCGATGTGCCCTCGTCGTCGGGCACGCTGGCGAAAGCCGAAGCTGTATTTTCCATGGTCTCGTTTTACGCGATGGCGCGGCGATGCGGAGACTCTAATTCCGTCTCGATTTTACCACCCACAGGAAACTCATTCACACCCTCTGGATAACTCTCTAAGTCACCGGCATCATTCGACTTTAAAAGCGAATCTCATGTGAATAATGAAGAAGTGTAAGCCGATTCGCGGCTCGTCAGCCGGGCGCGATTGTTTCATCCCGTGAACAGGATTTGCCGCACCGCCAGATAGTCAGCGAAGCGCGGAGCGGTCTAGAGTTCGTTTCAACAGGCCGGAATCACCCGGACGACAAGGGGGAGACACTTCAATGGATAAGGCAAACACACTTTCGGCGCCGCTGGGCCGCCTGCTGCTCGCGGTTCTTTTCCTGCTCGCCGGTTTCGGCAAGGTGATGGATCCGGCAGGCACGATCGGCTACATCGCTTCGCATGGCCTGCCGCTTCCGCAAGTTGGCTATGCCATCGCGCTGGCGACCGAGATCGGCGGCGGTCTCCTGATCCTCGTCGGCTACAAAACCCGCCTCGTCGCGGCTGTCATGGCGGCATTCACCATCGCGACGGCGATCTTCTTTCACAATGATTTCGCCGATCAGGCCCAGATGACGAACTTCCTGAAGAATCTCGCCATCGCGGGCGGCTTCCTCCAACTCGTCGCTCACGGCGCCGGTGCATTCAGCATCGACAACCGCAAAGCCTGAGGCCAGCGCCGCAGCGGGGGTTAGTCTCCCGCGAGCAACCGCCGCTGCGGCACAGCGCCTAAACCGCGTTCGCTTTCAGCCATGTAATCGCGTGTGATCGGCAGCGTGTCGATCTTGCGCGTGATCTGGAGCTGAAAGTTGACCATGCCCTCGTGCCGGAAAGATGTTTCCGATCCCGCGAGATAGAACTCCCACATCCTGCAGAAGCGCTCGTCATATATTTTCAGCGCCTCGTCGCGCCGTGCCATGAAGCGCTTGCGCCACTCGCGCAGCGTCTCGGCATAGTGTAGCCGCAGCACTTCGAGATCGGTCATCAGAAGACCCGTTTTCTCGACCGCCGCCGCCATCTCGCTGAGTGCCGGAATGTAACCGCCGGGGAAGATATATTTGGCGATCCAGGGATTGGTCGCGCCCGGCGGATCGAGCCGTCCGATGGTGTGAATGAGCGCAATGCCGTCCGGCGTCAGCAGCCGTTCGACGCTGTTGAAATACTCCGCATAGTGACCGACGCCGACGTGCTCGAACATGCCGACCGAAACGATGCGGTCGAAGCTCGGCTCCAGCGTCCGGTAATCTTGCAAATGGAATTTGACGCGGTCGGAAAGCCCGCGCTCGGCGGCGCGGGCGACCGCGACCTTGTGCTGCTCGCGGCTCAGCGTGACGCCGACGACTTCGGCGCCCGTTTCCTCCGCCAGCGTCAACGCAAGTCCGCCCCAGCCGCAGCCGATATCGAGCACCCGCATGCCGGGCGCGATGGCGAGCTTGGCTATGACGTGCCGTTTTTTTGCGAGTTGCGCTTCCTCCAGGCTCATGCCCGGATGAGCGTAATAGGCGCAGGAATATTGTTTGTCGGCATCGAGGAAAAGATCGTAGATCCCGCCGTCGAGGTCATAGTGGTGGGCGACGTTCTTCTGTGCCTTGCCGATGGGGTTGTGCTGGTCGATCCGCCGTTTCAGACGCCGCAAGCCCGCATAAATCTTGAAGGCGCGGCTCGGATAGCTGGTGCCGAGGTTGCCCAGAATGAGATCCAGAAGATCGTAGATGGAGCCGGGTTCATCGACGGTGAGGGTCCCGTCCATATAGGCTTCTCCGAGCTTCAGATACGGATTGACGGCCAGCCCGAGATGCGGCCCCCGGTCGTGAAGCCGGATGGTGAGCGCGCGGCCCGTTCCATCGCCATAAGATTGCGAGAGACCGTTGTAATCGATAACGCGCAGCGAGCCGTGTTTGACGACTTGCTTCAAAAGCACACCGAACAGCATGCAACCCTCCTATCGCCAGGAGTTGAACGCATAATCGAGCCCGACTGGCGCGCGACCGGACCCGACCGACCTCGCACCCCCCGAAAAAGTTAACAGAACCTCGCGCCCGGTCAAAAGTGAAATGCTGACCGCGCCATGTAACGATGACGTGAATACAGCAAAAAGGGCGCCGGTTAGGGCGCCCTTCGCTCGAATAGATGCAATTCGCCGGTAATTATTCGGCGTCAGCTTCCGCGTTGGCCTCTTCGCCTTCGGCCTCAGCGGCCAGTTCTTCGGATTCGAAGAACTCGGCGGCTTCGACTTCTTCCTCGTCGTCGCGGTCGCGACGCGTGAGGTCTTCACCGGCTGCCTGACGCGCGGCTTCTTCGTCGGAGCGCGCGACATTGACCGTCACCGTCGAGATAACCTCGGGGTGAAGGGCGACGCGGACCTGATGAAGGCCGATCGACTTGATCGGGTGGGCAAGGACAACCTGCGTGCGGTTGACCGAGAAGCCGCCCGCCGTGACGCCGTCGGAGACGTCGCGCGTGGTGACCGAACCATAAAGCTGGCCGGTGTCGCCGGCCTGACGCAACACGACGATCACGAGACCGTTGAGCTCGCCCTGGATCTTCTCGGCTTCGCCGCGAAGTTCGAGGTTGCGCGCTTCGAGCTGCGCGCGCTGCGCCTCGAAGCGAACCATGTTTTCTTTCGTCGCCCGCAGCGCCTTCTTGCGCGGCAGCAGGAAGTTACGGGCGAACCCGTCCTTCACCTTTACGACTTCACCCATTTGGCCGAGCTTTTCGACCCGTTCCAGAAGTACGACTTGCATGAGTCTCTTTCCTTTTTCCGGGCTCAGCCGATGACGTAGGGCAGGAGCGCAAGGAAGCGCGCGCGTTTGATCGCACGGGCAAGCTCACGCTGCTTTTTGGCGCTGACCGCCGTGATGCGGCTCGGGACGATCTTGCCGCGCTCGGAGATGTAGCGCTGCAGGAGCTTTGTGTCCTTGTGGTCGATCTTCGGAGCGTTGGCGCCGGAGAAGGGGCACGTCTTGCGGCGGCGGAAGAAGGGCCGGCGTGCGGGGGAAGCTGTCGTGTTCATTATGCGTTGTCTCCTGCAGGAGCGTCGTCACCGCGCGGGAAGCGGGGACGGTCCCCGCGATCGCCACGATCGAAGCTGCGCGGACGGTCGCCGCGGTCGAAGCGACCACCGCCGTCACGTCCGCCGGTGCGCTCTTCGCGTCCGCCGCCACGGTTCTGAAGCATGGCCGACTGGCCTTCTTCATGCTCTTCGACGCGGATGGTGAGGAAGCGCAGGACGTCTTCGTTGAGGCCCATCTGGCGCTCCATTTCGGCAACCGCGGCGTGCGGCGCGTCGATGTTCATGAGCGCGTAATGACCCTTGCGGTTCTTCTTCACTTTGAAGGAGAGATTGCGCAGACCCCAGTACTCGTTCTTCGAGACGGAGCCGCCGTTTTCCTTGAGAATGGTCGTAAGCTGCTCGACGAGCGCCTCGACCTGTTGCTGCGACACGTCTTGCCGCGCAATGAGAATATGCTCGTAAAGAGCCATTGAGCCTTTTCCTTTTTAATCCAGCCCCGGCGCAAAGCCCCCTTTGAGCCCCAAAAGGCTCGAAAGGACCACCAAAGAAGCGGAGACACCGGAGCCCGGACTTTCGTCCAAACCGCGCTTTTCAAGGCGCGGTGCCCCGTTCAGCCTCCAACCAAGGCCTTCCAGAAGGGGCGGAATATACGGAAAACGGGCGGGGAAGCAAGGCCTGAATGGGGCCGGTTCCTTGCCTTGACTCAAGGTTATCAGACTGTATTTCTTGGGCAACTTCCGGGCCGCCAAGAGCCCGGATTCTACGTCAGGGAGCGTCGATGAGCAGGGCTTTCATCTTTCCGGGCCAGGGGTCGCAGGCAGTCGGCATGGGCCGTGAGCTGGCGGAGGCTTTTCCCGCCGCGCGCGAAGTCTTCGAAGAGGTAAACGAGGCGCTGGGCCAGAACCTCTCCAAACTGATGTGGGAAGGCCCGCAGGAAGACCTGACCCTCACCGAGAACGCCCAGCCCGCCATCATGGCAGTGAGCCTCGCGGTCATCCGCACGCTCGAACAGGCGGGCGGCTTCAAGCTTGCCGACAAGGCCGCTTTCATCGCGGGGCATTCGCTTGGCGAATATTCGGCTTTGGCCGCCGCCGGTACGTTTACGCTCGCCGAAACGGCCCGTCTGCTGAAGAAGCGCGGCCAAGCCATGCAGCGCGCCGTGCCAGTGGGGCAGGGCGCGATGGCGGTTCTGCTCGGCCTTGAGTTCGATGCGGCCTCCGAAATTGCCAAGGAGGCCGCGCAAGGCGAAGTCTGCGAAGCGGCGAACGACAATGGCGGCGGACAGGTCGTGATCTCCGGCGCCAAGGCCGCCGTCGAGCGCGCCATCGAAATCGCCAAGACCAAGGGCGCCAAGCGCAGCATGTTGCTGCCGGTCAGCGCGCCTTTCCATTGCGCATTGATGAAGCCTGCCGCCGAGGAAATGGCGCAAGCGTTGGGCCATGTCGATCTGAAGGCCCCCGCCGTGCCGCTGGTGGCCAACGTCACCGCGTCGCGCGTCGCCGATCCGGCAACCATCCGCACTCTTCTCGTCGAACAGGTGACGGGCATGGTGCGCTGGCGCGAAAGCGTTCTCTATATGGAGACGCAAGGCGTCACGACATATCTCGAAATCGGCGCAGGCAAGGCGCTCGCCGGCATGGTCAAGCGCATCGCGGATAAAGAAGCCGTGATCGCCTCCATCGGCGCGCCCGCCGATGTCGAAGCCATTCTCAAAACGCTTTAAGGAGCTGCCATGTTCGACCTCACCGGCAAATCGGCGCTTGTCACGGGTGCATCTGGCGGCATCGGCTCCGACATCGCACGCGCTCTTCACGCGCAGGGCGCGACCGTCGCGCTGTCGGGGACGCGCAAAGACGCGCTCGATGCATTGGCCTCCGAGCTTGGCGGGCGCACGCATGTGCTGCCTTGCAATCTGTCGGACAGCGCCGCCGTGGACGCGCTGCCGAAGCAGGCCGAAGAGGCGATGGGCGCGCTCGACATTCTGATTAACAATGCAGGCCTCACCCGCGACAATCTCTTCATGCGGATGAAGGATGACGAATGGGACGAAGTGATCCGCGTTAACCTGACCGCGAGCTTCCGTCTTTCGCGCGCCTCGCTTCGCGGCATGATGAAGCGCCGTTGGGGCCGCATCATCGGCATTACCTCCGTCGTCGGCGTCATGGGCAATCCGGGGCAGGGCAATTACGCGGCGTCAAAGGCCGGCATGATCGGCATGACGAAGTCGCTGGCGCAGGAAGTCGCGAGCCGCAACATCACGGCCAATTGCGTCGCGCCGGGCTTCATCCGCAGCGCCATGACCGATGCTCTTAACGACGATCAGAAAGGCCGCATCATGGGAACGATTCCGGCGGGCCGTCTCGGCGAAGCGACCGAAATTGCCGCCGCCGTCGTCTTCCTTTCGAGCGAGGAAGCGGCTTATGTGACCGGCCAGACAATCCATGTTAATGGCGGCATGGCGATGATCTAGGCCGGGCGCAACCCGTATCGTCCTAAAAACACTATAGAATTCAGCCGTCTGGTAGCGTATTTCGACGCTTTGCATCTGCTGGCACGGGATGCAAAACTGTGTTAACTAGGCCCTCGATTTGGCTTGCGGTCCCGACTTGAAATGGGCCAGAAGAAGGGCAGTCTTTCCGCCGAATTTGTTCGCGTTGTTTCTTCGAGGCCGATGGCACGGGGATGGAACGCGAGGCCGGTCACAAACAAGAGATCTGAGGACTTAAAATGAGTGATATCGGAGAACGCCTGAAGAAGATCGTGGTCGAGCATCTCGGCGTGGACGCCGACAAGGTGACCGAGAATGCGAGCTTCATCGATGATCTCGGTGCGGACAGCCTCGACAATGTCGAACTCGTCATGGCGTTCGAAGAAGAATTCGGCGTTGAAATTCCTGACGACGCCGCCGAGAAAATTCTGACCGTCAAAGACGCTATCGAGTTCGTCAAGGCGAACGCGAAGGCCTGATTTCGGCTAGTGGGGCGCGAGATTTCCTCGCGCCCCACGGCGGAACGAGGCTCACGGCGTCTGGCTTGAGCTCGATCTCCGCCTGATCTGCTTTCAGTATTTGGGTGAGGATAGGGCGAAATGAGACGGGTAGTCGTCACAGGACTTGGCATGGTCTCGCCGCTTGGCGGCAACGTCGAGACGACGTGGGCGCGGATTCTCAAAGGCGAATCCGGCGCGCGCCGCATCGAAAAATTTCAGGTCGATGATCTGCCCTGCAAGATCGCGATGCCCGTGCCGCGCGAAGGCGAGGGCGCATTCCTCCAGGACGACTGGATGGATCCCAAGGAATCAAAGCGCGTCGATGACTTCATCGTCTTCGCCATGGCCGCGGCGACGCAGGCGCTCAACGACGCCAACTGGCATCCCTCGACCGAAGAAGAAAAGTGCCGTTCGGGCACGATGATCGGCTCCGGCATCGGCGGCCTTGAAGGCATCGCCGAAACCGCGCTGATCCTTCACGAGAAGGGCCCGCGCCGCGTCAGTCCCTTCTTCATCACCGGTCGCCTGATCAACCTTGCCTCGGGCTATGTCTCGATCCGTCACGGCCTCAAAGGCCCGAACCACTCGGTCGTCACCGCCTGCTCGACCGGCGCTCACGCCATCGGCGATGCCGCGCGCCTGATCGCATTGGATGATGCCGACGTCATGGTCGCGGGCGGCGCTGAAAGCGCCATCTGCCGCATCGGCATTGCCGGTTTTGCCGCCTGCCGCGCGCTCTCCACTGAATATAACGACACGCCCGAACGCGCCTCGCGTCCTTACGACAAGGACCGCGACGGCTTCGTCATGGGCGAGGGCGCTGGCGTCGTGGTGCTTGAAGAATACGAACACGCCAAGGCGCGCGGCGCGAAGATTTACGGCGAGATCGTCGGTTACGGCTTGTCTGGCGATGCCTATCACATCACCGCGCCCTCCGAAGACGGCGACGGCGGTTTCCGTTCTATGAAAGCCGCCTTGAAGCGCGCGGGCATTTCGCCGTCGGACCTCGACTATGTGAACGCCCACGGCACCTCCACCATGGCCGATACGATCGAACTTGGCGCCGTCACGCGCATGCTCGGCAATTCGGTCAGCAAGGTCTCGATGTCCTCGACCAAATCCTCCATCGGCCACCTGCTCGGCGCTGCTGGAGCGGTGGAGGCGATCTTCTGCCTGCTCGCCATGCGCGACAGTATTCTTCCGCCGACGATCAACCTCGACAACCCGGAAGTCGAAACCGAAATCGACCTCGTGCCGCTGAAAGCCCGCGCCAAAGAGGTCAATTATGCGCTGTCGAACTCTTTCGGTTTCGGCGGCACCAATGCCTCGCTGGTGATGAAGAAGGTCAGCTGATTGAGCGACGGGGAAGAAACGCCGGAAGAGCAACCGGCGTCCGCGCCGAAGCGGCGGGGTTTCCTGCGCGCTTTGCTTCTCATCTCCATCATCCTGCCGAGCTTCATAGCTGTGCTGGTGAGCGGCGTCTTTCTCTATGGCAAAATGCGCTATGAAGCTCAAGGACCTCTGCCGGAGAAGACCATTGTCTGGCTCCAGCCGGGCCTTGGTCTTTTGGGCATCACCAGCCGCCTGCAAACGGCCGACGTCATTTCCGAACCGTTGATCTTCCGCACCGCCGTCCGCCTCACCGGCGCGGCGGGCTCTCTCAAGGCGGGCGAATATGAAATCCCGGCCCATGCGAGGATGGTCGATGTCGTCCGTGCGCTGAGGGAAGGCAAATCCATTGTTCACAAGATCACGATCCCCGAAGGGCTGACCAGCCAGCAGGCGATGGCCATCGTCAAGGCGGACCCTGTTCTTGCGGGCGAGATGCCACTGCTGCCGCCTGAAGGCGTCTTGCTGCCCGAGACTTACAATTTTCTCAAAGGCACGACGCGGGCCGGCCTCGTCAAGCGCATGCAAAAATCCCAGACGGATTTGATGAACGCGCTCTGGCCCAAACGCGCGAGCGGCTTGCCCTTCACGACGCCAAATGAAGCATTGATCCTTGCTTCCATCGTTGAGAAGGAAACGGGCGTGAAGACCGAGCGCCCGAAAGTCGCGGCCGTCTTCATCAACCGGTTGCGCCTGCCGATGCGCCTCCAGTCCGATCCGACCATCATTTACGGCATCACCCGGGGGGCGGGGCCGCTCGGTCGGCCCATCCTGCGCAGCGAGATCGACCGTTCGACGCCCTATAACACCTATCAAATCGACGGACTGCCGCCGACGCCGATCTGCAATCCGGGCCGCGCCTCCATCGAAGCGGTGTTGAACCCGCCCGCGAGCGACGATCTCTATTTCGTCGCCGACGGCACAGGCGGTCACGCTTTTTCACCGTCGCTGGCGGGCCATGAGCGCAATGTCGGCAACTGGCGTAAGATCGACAGGCAAAGGAAGGCTGAAAAGCCCGCCGAAACGCCGCCTGCCAAGGACGCGCCAAAG
Source organism: Parvibaculum sp. (assembly GCA_036499025.1). Classification (GTDB taxonomy): domain Bacteria; phylum Pseudomonadota; class Alphaproteobacteria; order Parvibaculales; family Parvibaculaceae; genus Parvibaculum. The sequence continues at coordinate 19,222 of DASYEM010000031.1, forward strand.
GCAGCCCCGGTTCCGCCCGCCGTCGCGCCGAAGCAACCGTGAGCAAGGCCTTGTTATACTGCCCCTCAGTTCAATTGTGATTCTCGGAAGGTTCCGCCGATGCCGCTTACCAGCATGACAGGCTTTGCCCGCACCGACGGCGACAACGCCGCCGCTCGCTGGCACTGGGAACTCCGAAGCGTCAACGGCAAGGGCCTCGACGTGCGCTTCCGTGTGCCCTCGGGTTTTGAAGGCATGGAGGCGCGGCTGCGCGAGGAATTGGCGCGCCACATGAAGCGCGGCAACGTGCAGGCCACGCTGTCGCTCGACCGCGTGCGCGCCGCCGCGCCGCTGCGCGTCAATGAAGCCGCGCTGGCCGTCGTCATCGCCGCGATGAAGGATCTGGGCGAGCGCATCGAATTGATGCCGCCCCGGCCCGAAGGCGTTCTCGCATTGAAAGGCGTACTCGAATCCGCCGATGTCGAAGAGGTCGAGGAAGATCACGAAGGTTTCGAAAAAGTGCTGATCGCTTCCTTTGGCGAAGCGGCCAAATCGCTGGCGCGCGCCCGTGATGAAGAGGGCGCCAAGCTTCAATCGGTTCTCAACGAGCAAGTGAACGCAATCGAGCGGTTGACGGCGCAGGCAGCTGCCTCGCCCTCAGCCGGCATAGAGGCCATGCGCGCGCGGCTGAAAACGCAGGTCGCCGAATTGCTCGGCGCGTCGCCCGCGCTCTCCGAAGAGCGTCTGGCTCAGGAAGCGGCATTGATGGCGACCAAGGCGGATGTGCGCGAGGAGATCGACCGCCTGACGGCGCATGTTGCACAAGCCCGCGAACTTTTTGCAGGCCGCGAACCGGCTGGCCGCAGGCTCGATTTTCTCACCCAGGAATTCAACCGCGAAGCGAACACGCTCTGCTCCAAGGCGGCTGATGTCAGCCTGACGCGGATCGGCCTCGAGTTGAAAGCCGTCATCGATCAATTGCGCGAGCAAATACAGAATGTCGAGTGACAAGCACGTCGGCCGTCGCGGCCTCATGCTGGTTCTGTCTTCGCCCTCGGGCGCGGGCAAGACCACGCTGTCGCGCGCGCTGCTGGCAAGCGACCCCGACATCACCATGTCGGTATCCGCCACCACGCGTCCGCCGCGCCCCGGCGAAAAGCACGGCGCCGACTATTTTTTCCTGAGCACTGAAGATTTCGGCATCATGCGTAACCGGGGCGAATTTCTCGAACACGCCAAGGTCTTCGGCAATTACTACGGTACGCCCGCAAAGCCCGTCATGGACGCTCTCGCACGCGGCCATGACGTATTGTTCGACATAGACTGGCAGGGCACGCAGCAGCTCGAAGAAGCCAGGCATGAAGACGTAGTAAAAGTCTTCATCCTACCGCCCTCGGCGCAGGATCTCGAAAAACGCCTCAACAACCGTGCGCAGGATCCGGCCCATGTCGTCGCTTCCCGCATGGAAAAAGCGTCCGACGAAATCAGCCATTATCAGGAATACGACTACATCATCATCAATGAGGATGTGGAAAAGAGCCTGATGGAATTACGCGCGATCCTGATGGCCGAGCGTCTGAAGCGTCACCGCCTGACCGGCCTCTCGAATTTCGTAAAGCGCCTCCGCGACGCGCTTTAGGCCTTCCCGTCATTGCGAGGAGCGCAGCGACGAAGCAATCCAGTCTTCCTCGCGGCTTCTGGATTGCTTCGCTGCGCTCGCAATGACGTAATCGGATTTACGGCTTCAGCACCACCCGGCCCATGACGCCGCCCTTGCGCAGATCGTCGAGCGACTTCGAGGCGGCGTCGAGAGGGCGCTCCTCGACCGGGATCGGATCGATCTTGCCGGCTTTAACCAGCTCCATCATCTCGTGCGTTTCGCCGAGCGAGCCCACATAGGAACCACCGATGGAAATCGCGCGCATGGGGAAGAGCGGGATCGGCATCGAGAAGCCGCCGCCGAAGAGACCGACAACGATAACCTGACCGCCCTTGCGCACGGAGCCGAGCGCGAATTGCAGCGAGGCTTCCGAGCCGACGAAATCGACCGCTGCGGGCACACCGCCATTCGTGTCGGCGATGAGCTTCTTGAGGGCCGCCGGGTCTTTCGGATTATAGACCTCATGCGCGCCCGTGCCTTTGGCGGATTGCAGCTTGTTCTCGTCCACATCGGCGCCGAGCGGGGCCTGCTTGAACATTGCCTTCGCAAACTGCAGGCCCATCATGCCGACGCCGCCGAGGCCGACGACCAGCACGCGTTCTTCGTCGCTGACATCGAGCTTCTTCATCGCACCGTAAGCCGTGAGGCCCGAGCACATATAGGTCGCGGCGAGGCCCTTCGGCACGCCGGTATAATCGAGAAGGTAGCGCGAATGCGGCACCATCACATGGGTCGCATAACCGCCCGCGACCTGAATGCCGAGATTGCGCGGCTTGTTGCAAAGCTGCTCTTCGCCGCGATTGCAGGTCGGGCACTCGCCGCAACCGATCCACGGGAAAGCGACGCGCAGATCGCCGACCTTGACGTCCTTGGCGTCGGGGCCGACGGCGATGACTTCACCCTCGATCTCATGGCCGAGCGTGAAGGGCAACTTGCGCCCGGCGCGCACGTCGAGCTTGTTGCCGCCGCCCATGTCGAAATGGCCGTCGTGAATATGCACATCGGAATGGCAAACGCCGCAATGCGTGACCTTGAGCAGAACTTCCGTGCCTTGCGGCTTCGGCGTTTCGCTCTCGAGCGACTGCAGGGGTTGACCGTAATCGGTGATGGCCTGGGATTTCATCGGGAACCTCCGTATTGGACGGGCGGTCTTTGCGCCGCCGAATTTGGGCCAATGTCGCACAAGCGATCAGAGCGGCCAAACCAAAACGCCGCACAAAAAGGAACAAGCCTATTTGTCGCTTTTATAGGCCCTCGCCAGCGCGCAAAACTCTTCCACCGACAGCTCCTCGGCCCGTCTTGTGCCGTCGATACCGGCGATATCGAGGATCGCCTGTGCATCCGCCGTCAGCGATTTGAGGCTCGAACGCAGCATCTTTCGGCGCTGCCCGAAAGCGGCGGCAACGACAACTTCGAGCGCGCGCGGCTCGGCGGGCGCGAGCGGCTCGGTGCGCGGGATCAACTCGACAACCGTGGACGTGATCGACGGCGGCGGCGTGAAAGCCCGCCGGTCGATATCGAACAGCATTCGCGTCCCGCATCGCCATTGCGACGCGATGCCGAGCCGCCCATAAGCCTTGGAGCCGGGCGCGGCGACGATACGTTCGGCGACTTCCTTCTGGAACATGAGCGTCAGGCTCGCATACCAGGGCGGCCACCTGTCATTTTGCAGCCAACCGATGAGCAGAGGCGTGGCGATGTTGTAGGGCAGGTTGGCGACGATCCGCGCCGGTCCGTTCACCAGCGCCGCCATATCCGTTTCCAGCGCGTCGCCTTCGACAATGGTGAGCCGTCCGGGATAAGCGGCCGATATTTCCTCCAGCGCGGGCAGACAGCGTTTGTCGCGCTCGACAACGGTGACGTGCTTCGCGCCCTCCATGAGGAGCGCCCGCGTCAACCCGCCGGGGCCGGGACCGACTTCCACGACATGATGATCGACAAGCGATCCCGCCGACCGCGCGATGCGTCCCGTGAGATTGAGATCGAGCAGAAAATTTTGCCCGAGCGCCTTTTGCGCCGCGAGCCCGTGGCGCGCGATCACATCGCGGAGTGGGGGAAGTCCATCCTCGCTCATCGCGCGCGGTTGCCCGCGATATCATGCGCCAGCTTCAGCGCTTCGATGAGGCTCAGTGAGCTCGCAATCCCGCGTCCGGCAATGTCGAGCGCCGTGCCGTGATCCGGCGACGTGCGCACGATGGGCAGACCAAGGGTCGTATTGACGCCGCGCTCGAAGTCGATGGTCTTGATCGGGATCAGCGCCTGATCGTGATACATGCAGAGCGCCGCGTCGTAGCGCGCGCGGGCAGCGGAATGAAACATCGTATCCGGCGGCAACGGTCCCGAGACCTCGACGCCTTCGCGCCGGATCGCTTCGAGCGCGGGCCCGATGATCTCGATTTCCTCGCGACCGATATGCCCTTCTTCCCCCGCATGAGGATTGAGCCCGGCGACCGCCATGCGCGGAAGGGCAAGGCCCAGATCGCGCTTCAGCGCGCGAGCGAGGATGATGCCCTTCTCGACGATCATCGCCGTTGTCAGTGACGTTGCTACGGTCTTCAGCGGTTCGTGAACGGTGACCGGCACGACGCGAAGGCCGGGGCAGGAGAGCATCATCACCGGCGTTGCGCCGCCGGTGCGCTCCGCCAGATATTCTGTATGGCCCGGCACCTTGAGGCCCGCCTCATAAAGAGCCCGTTTGTGGATGGGGTTCGTGACGATGCCCGAAATCCGTCCCGCCAGCGCGAGATCGCAGGCCACGTCGATGGCCTTCATCACGGCATGCGAATTCGCCGGCGCAAGCTTGCCCGTTTCGACAGGCGCACCAAGCGATATGGGAAACACGGGAAGCGCATCGGGAAAAACGGCCTCGGCTTCCGAAGCGTCTGCAATCTCGCGGATCGGTAAGTCGAGCTTCAGCATCGACGCGAGAGCTCGATAAAGCTCGGGCGCGCCGACAGCGAAGAAAACGGGCAAGGCTTCGCTCTTGCGCGCGGCCCACGCCTTCAGCGTGATTTCAGGACCGATGCCCGCCGGCTCGCCCATGGTGAGGGCGAGCGGCAGACGGCCTGTTTTTGAGCTAGTCATGGCGTTTATCCGCCGGGTTGCCCCGGATCAGCATCAACGTATTTCGATCACGGCATCGCGCCGCAGATCGCGCAAATGGCGGCGCGCCATCATCGACAATTGCTGAGCGTAAAGATTGTCTTCGATGGCGTCACGCGTCGGCATTTGTGCATCGGTTGTCACATGACCGCAGACGGCGACCATTTCGATGCCCTGGTTGCTGCGGATAGGCGGGATCACCTCGCCCGGCTTGCTCTTGGAGAGAGCCTGCTGCATCCGCGAGTCGAGCTTCCCGAAAGCGACCGTGCGCGGCGCTTCCGCGATGCCGCCGACATAGGCTTTGATCTGGCTGCTTACCTCGTCGCAGGATTTGAACTCCTGGGCGAACTTCGTGGCTTCCGCCGCGCGTCTTTCAACCAATGCCGGAGGAGCGTCGGGTGAAAGCGGCAACACGACATGAGACAGCGTCCACTGATCCTGCATCGGATCCGCGCCAAGCCCTGTCTGCTTGTTGCGCAATTGAACGATGTAGAGGCCATTCAGAGTCTTGATCGGATCGGAAACGGCGCCAATGCCCATCTGCTCGACAATCGGTGCAACCTCGCGCGGAAGCTGGCTCAGATGAACCCAGCCGATATCGCCGCCATTGGCCGAGCTCGGCGATTGGCTGAACTGCTGGGCCACGGCGCTGAAAGGGGCGCCCTGACGAATCTGATCGGCCAGACGGCGAGCCCCGCCGGAAATTTCCTGCTCTTGCGCCGGGCTATCGACGGTAAGCAGAATTTCCGAAACGAGATAACGAGGCTGGTCGGATTCGTCTTTCAGGCGCTTCAGGATTTCGCTGATCTCTTCGTCGCCTACCGTGACGAGCGGCCCGAACTGCTGGCTGACGACCTTGTTCCAGGCGATATCCGCCTGGATCTGATTGACCAGCGAAGATCGAGAAACGTCATTTTCTTTGAGGAACTTGTCGATCTGCTCCATCGTCATGTTCGCGCGTTTCGCGATGCCCTCGAGCTGCTTGTCGATCTCGCTTTGTTCGACCTTGATCTCGAGCCGCTTGGCTTCCTGTTTCTCCAGCGTTTCGTCCACGAGGCTTCGCAGCACCTGGCCTTCGATGCGATTTTTATTTTCCGGCGTATTGGGGATGCCTGACGTCACCATGATGAGCTTCACGCGCTGCTCAAGATCGTAGCGTGAAACGATCTGGTCATTGATGACGGCGGCGATGCCCTGAGCGCTTTCCACGTCATCATCCGCGCGGGCGATGCCCGCTGCGAACGTGCCGGCCAGGCAGACAATGGCGACCCACACGCCCACCTGAACTGCGAAGCGCCGAAGCAAATTTTCTCTGGCAGGCGTGAACGAGCACGCGAGCTTTTCTGACTTCATGATGATACGCCGGACGCTCCCGTTAGGCCTGGACGCCCCCGGCCTGAGGCGCACAGAATACTGCAATCGGCCTTCTAATCAACCGATCCCGAGGGTTAAAAAGCCGCAAGTTTCAGGAACTTGGAGGCTAAAACCACGGTAGCGGCCCGATAGCTTACCGGCGCAGGGAGCCGCCATACATCCAGCCTGCCGGGTCGCCGAAAAGCGAGGTGTTGGGATTGCCGAAAACCGACGAACCGGGGTTGATCACGCCGGCCGCGATGCTGCTGGAGGATTGGCCGGTTCCCGTCGTGCCGAGATTCTTGAAGGTGATCTGGACGAGGAACGTGTTGCTCTTCTGAATGTCCTGGTAGGCGATGTTCGATTGATACATGCCGATGGCAAGACCGAAGCAGTCGTCCTGGTAGCCGATACCGATCTGATTGGAGACCGTGAAGCTCTGTGCCAGATCGCGCGTTGTGTAACCGAAAACGCGCCAGTACTCGCTGAGCTTCAGAACCGAGCCAAGGCTGATCTGTTCTCGAGAGCCCGCTATCGCCGTGATGGCTTGATCCTTCGCAGAATAGGCGTAGCCGATCTGGGTGGAGAGGGGCCCCGTTTTGGCGACCACATCAAACTCGTTACGGCTAAACTTGAAATTGCTCTGATTAATGCGGAAGCGATGAACTGCATAAATATTGTTATTCGGCGCAAATTGTATGGCGCCGACGTAATCCGACTTTTGGTCTCGCAGCCCGCTCGCCGCCGTGAAGCTATTGTCCTCTTTCAGCCGGTAGCTTTGTCCGAGCAGTATGCTCGCTTGGGCTCCGTCGTTTCCATAAACCGAATAGCGCACGCCCAGGCTCGCGCGGGCGCCCGTTTCCCAGCGATCAAGGCCCGGAAAGCGATTTTCGGAAAAGAGATTGGTGTCGTCGAACTCGACATTGATCGAATCCTGGTTGGGAATGCGATTGTCATTGCCGATCGACGGCGCATAAATAATTTCGGCGATGGGTTCGATCACTTGCCTCAGCGACGTGCTGCTGTTGACGAAGGGATAGCTGACCTCGACCCCCGCCGTCGGAAGTCCGCGCGCAACCGTTTCCTCGCCATAGGTCGTGCCGGGCACGGCGAGATTGGGTGACTGATCCGTGGAATAAAGATCGCCGCGTATATTGGCGAAGAAGCGATAGACCTGCCCGCCGCGCGACGTAAACGGCTTTTCCCAATCGAAATTGGCCGACAATCTGCGCGAGTCGAGGCCCGCCGGTGTGCCGAGCATCATGGCGTTGCCGCTGAATGTCAGCCTGCCGTCGCCCAGAATATCGCCCAGGTCGTGTTTGTAATCGACGATCGGCGCCACCCAGGGGGTGTCGTCGCGGTTCGTCGTCTGCAGAAGGTTGCGGAAGTAATAAGCGTTGGCCGTAAAGCTGTCGCGGCCATCGAAATTATTCAGGTAGATATTGTTGGTAAGGTCGGTCGCGTCGGACAAACCGTATTTGCGCAAATAGGTGTAGTCGGACACCAGCTGTGTCTGAAAGCCCCACTTCCATTGCGGCGTCAGATCGAAAGCGCCATTGCCGAACAGGCTGCCGCGGAAACTGGCGTCGCCCGGCGTGCCCGGCGTCTGCGTCGTCGGCCATGTGCCCGTTCCGTAGAACTGGTATTGCCCTTGCTGCACGCGATGGCGGAATTCGCCTTGATAGACGATGCCTTCGTTTGTCGTAAAGCGCGGCGCGAGCGTCGCGTCCATGTTGGGTTTGATGGCCCAATAATAGGGAACGGTGACTTCCTGACCGAGATCGGTCGAGCTTCCGATCTCGGGGATGAGGAAGCCCGACTGCCGCTTTACCGTCGGATCCGGGTGCGAGAAGAACGGCAGGTAGGCAATCGGCACACCGAACATTTCCATGAAGGCGTCTTCATAGATGATCCGCTTCGTCTCCGTATTGTGGATGACGCGGAACGCCTTGATCTGCCAGAGCGGCGTGTCCTCGCCTTTTTCCTTGCAGATTTCGCAAGGGCTGTAGACGCCGCGGTGAACCGTGGTGACGGTCCCGTTGGTGCGCACGGCGTCGTGACCGGCGAGCCGCGACTTGTCGATCATCAGCATCGACAAGGTCTGAACCACCCCGTCCTTCATTTTATTGCGCAGAACCACATGATCGGCGAAGGCGACCTCACCCGAAGCCTCGAGCAGCGACACATTGCTGTCGGCCGTCACCACGTCGGTCTTCTGGTCGTAAGTGACTTTGTCGGCCATCAGGATACGACCGTCATAGGCGATCTCGACATGTCCCGTGGCCGTCACGACCTGCGAGTCGCGGTCATAGACGAGATTGTCGGCCTGCATCAGGACTTCGCCGGATTCGGGATAGGCTTTCCCCGGTGCGGCTGGCGCGGCGGTTGGGGAGGCGGCGGCGCCTGCAACGGGCGGATTGGTCTGAGTTGCCGCCTGTGCGGGCAGTCCCATGAGGACGACGAGCGCAAATGCCGTCGCGGCATGCGCGGCGGCGCGGCGGCCAGACCCCATCCTAGATCCCCTCTTCAAAGCGTTCCCCGCCTGTCTCTCGTCTTTGCGCCCAAGCCGCGCGAATCCAACCAACTCGCTCTAATAACAGGTTCTAACCATCTTCAAGGTGGAACAGAACCGCAAGCCCCAGAAGCATGGCCACAATAGCGGGCGACCACGCGGCAAGGAAGGGAGGCAACACCCCTGAAAGACCCAACGCCAAGGATAAATCGCTGACGAAATAGAGCAGAAACCCCGCAAAGACCCCGCCCAGCACCAATTGAACGAGGCCGCCGAGCCGCGAGGTGCGTAGCGAGAACACGGCGCCGACAAGAACCATGGTGCAAAGGAGTATGGGAGTGGCCAGCAAATCGTAGAAATGCAGCCGATAGCGTTTGGCCGAGAACCCCGCAGCTTCCGCCATATCGATGAAGCGAGGCAGATCCCAGAAGGAAATCGTATCGGGGTCGGCAAAGCTCTCCTGAACCTTGGTCAGCGTGAGCGTGGTGGGCTGGCGGAAATTGTCATAGTGGCGCGGCTGGTCGTTCAGATGGCTGACCCAGACGTCGCTCAGGTTCCAATAGCCGTCTTCAAGCTCCGCGTGGCGGGCGTCGATGCGGCCGATAAAACTATCGCCGCCGTCATAGAGAAAAATGGTGACGTCCTCGAGCTTCAGGCCGAGTTCGCTCATGCGCAGCGCGTGAACCACCGACTGCCCGTCGATGTCAGCCTGGCGCAGCCACAATCCATTCGGGGAAACGGCGAGCAGGCTCGTCTGACCGCGCAGATATTTGCCTTCGAGCTGGCTGTAGCGCGACGACATCGCCGAAGCGACGGGATTGTAGACCGTGACAATGAAGGTGCCGATGGCGAAGGCGACGGCCAGCGCCGGAAACATGAACTGCCAGACCGAAACGCCGGAGGCGCGGGCGATGACGAGCTCATGATTGCGCGTGAAGCGAAGAAAGGCCGTCATGCCGCCGAAGAGAATGGCGAAAGGCAGGGTGTCGGCGCCGACCGTCGGCAAATTGAGCAACGCCATCGAGGCAAGAACGCCGAACGACATCTCGTCCTGACTGGCCGAACGCCGCATCAACTCGACCAGATCGATCATGTAGATGAGGCAAAGAAAAACGCCGAAAGTGATGATTACCGTCGAGAAAAACCGTCGTCCGAGATAGCGCGACAGCGTCCATGAAAGATTGACTGTGTTCATCCTCGCGCTCCGCCGATCATCGGCAGACGGTTTATCCACATTGCGATTTGCCGCCACAGAATATCGAATTTCGTACCCGCGATCAGAGCGGCGGAGATGATGCACACTGTAATCGGAAGCAGGTAGATCAACGGAATCGCAGCCGGTTGCGTCGCCGCGAAGTTGATGAGGCCGAAACCGATGACCCGCGCGACGATGGCGGCTGTCGCGCCAAGCGCGATCCGCGTTGTATAGCCGCGGCGGTTGAAAGGCGCGGGCAACAGGCTTGCGAGCGCGATCATCGCGAACATGATCGGATAAAGCGCGGCGACCAGCCTGTCATGGCCCTCCGCCCGAAGCCGATGCTTGTACTGTTGCCCGTAAAAATCATTGCTGGCGGGATCGAATAATTCGCCGAGATATCGCTCGCGGGCTTCGTATTCGGTGACTTCATGCGAGGTGCTGTATTGGGAGAGATCGTAGGTATATTTGTCGAAATAGAGCAGCGAAACGGGGCTCTGATTTTTGGCGACCGCGCGATTTACGCGCTCGATATTGCCATTATACATCACAAGCCGAGCGCCTTCGGGCGAGCGAACAAGCTCGCCGGTCTCCGCCATATAGGTGACGGGCTGAGCCGGATTGCGCTCGTCGTGAACGAGAATGCCGCGAATGCCGCCCTCCGGCGTTCTGGAGCGGACATATACGGTGAGCCCGGAAACCGGGTTGCTGAAAGCGCCTTCGCGCACGAGTGATGTCACGATGTCGCCGCGAATTTCAAAAAGCTTCGTCCGCAACTCGCGCATGCCCGCCGGCATGAAATAGAGGTTGAGCGCGATCACCAGCACCATCGTGACGGCAACCAGCAGCAGGACGGGGAAGGTGACGGCCCAGCGGCTGACGCCTGCCGAGAACATCACGACAAGTTCGCTATCCGTGATGAGCTTGTTCAGCATGTAGAGCAGCGCGCAAAATAGCGCGATCGGCAGCACGGTGTTGATGGCGCTCGGCAGCGCCAGCAGACTGAGCTGAAAGAAGGTGCCGAGCGTCTGCCCCTCCGTGATGAGCAGGTCGAGCATCTTCAGCGCCTGGGTCAGCCAGATGATGCCGGTCAAGACGCCGGTCGCCATCAAAAACGGTCCGGCCGATTGCCAGAAGATGTAGCGCGTCAGGACTATGAACATCCGTTCCGGCCTTCAGGGTTCAGGTCAGGGCTTCGAGGCACTGGTGTGCGCGGTTTTCGGAGGGAGATGGCTTTTCCTTTCGGGCGTTTCCGATAGGATAAGTGCTCCAGGTCGACAATAAGAATGGTTATCCCATTTTGACAGGCCGGAAAAGCCGGACGCCCTCAAGGGACGGAACGGCATACGCCGATTCGTTTCCAATTCAGGCATCCGAGAGAAGCACGGGAAGGGCCACTTATGAACA
>DASYEM010000032.1:0-12210 GCA_036499025.1 Parvibaculum sp.
AACTGGCCCTTTTTGACGTTGACGACGAGGCCCGTCTGCGCGGCGGCTTCGAGCAAATCAGTCTGGCGGCAAAGGAATGCCGGGATTTGCAATACATCGACAGAGTTCGCGAGTTCGGCGCATTGCTCGCGTTCATGCACATCGGTGAGGACGGGCACGCCGAATTCTTTTCGCAAATCTTCAAAGATCGGCAGAGCGAGTTCGAGGCCGAGCCCGCGCTTTGCGTTGCGACTGGTGCGGTTCGCCTTGTCGAAAGACGTTTTATAGATGAAGCCGATGCCGAGGCGGTCGGCAATTTCCTTGATCGCGCCCGCCATGTCGAAGGCGTGCTGGCGCGTTTCAAGCTGACAGGGGCCGGCGATCAGCGTGAAGGGCTTGTCGTTGGCGATTTCGAGCTTGCCGATTTTGACGATGGCATTGGCCGGCATGGGTAACTTCCTTATTCGCATTTCTCATCATTGCGAGGAGCGGAACGATGAAACAATCCAGCTTGAGTTTGCCGCTTCTGGATTGCTTCGCTTTGCTCGCAATGACGGCGAAGGAAAATCAGACCAAACGGCTTTGCGTGACCGCCGCCTCGATGAAGGAGCGGAAAAGCGGATGCGGGTCGAAGGGTTTCGACTTTAGCTCGGGATGGTACTGAACGCCGATGTACCAGGGATGGTTCGGAATTTCGATGGTTTCGGGCAGCAATCCGTCGGGCGAAACGCCGGAGACGATCATGCCTGCGTCTTCGAGTTGCTTGCGGTAGGTCATGTTGACTTCGTAGCGGTGGCGATGACGCTCGCTGATGCGGGTCGAGCCGTAGATCTCGGCGATGCGGCTGCCGTCTTTCAGCGTGGCGTCATAAGCGCCGAGGCGCATGGTGCCGCCGAGGTCGCCATTGGCGGCGCGCTTGACGAGTTCGTTCTGCTGCATCCATTCGGTCATCAGGCCGACGACGGGTTCGTTGGTCGGGCCGAATTCGGTTGAACTTGCGCCCGAGAGGCCCGCAAGATTGCGCAGGGCTTCGATGACGGCCATCTGCATGCCGAAGCAAATGCCGAAATAGGGAATGTCGCGCGTGCGGGCGAAGTTAGCCGCCGCGATCTTGCCTTCTGAGCCGCGCTCGCCGAAGCCGCCGGGGACGAGAATGCCGTCAACGTCTTCGAGATGCTGGACCGCGTCTTCGCTTTCGAAGATTTCAGACTCGAGCCATTTGATATTGACGCGCACCTTGTTGGCGATGCCGCCGTGAACGAGGGACTCGTTCAGCGATTTGTAGGCGTCCTTGAGGCCGGTGTACTTGCCGACGATGGCGATGGTGACGTCGCCTTCGGGCTCGCGGATGTTGTGGGTGATGGCGTTCCACTTGGTGAGATCCGGCGACTGCGAGGCGGCGAGACCGAAACCAGCCAGCACTTCGCTGTCGAGACCCTCGGCGTGGTAGGCGGAGGGCACGTCATAGATCGTGTCGACGTCCATCGCCTGAATGACGGCGCTTTCGCGGACATTGCAGAAGAGTGCGATCTTGCGGCGTTCGTCTTTCGGGATCGGACGATCGCAGCGGCACATCAGAATGTCCGGCTGGATGCCGATGGAGCGCAGTTCCTTCACCGAATGCTGCGTCGGCTTGGTCTTCATTTCGCCGGCGCTCGGAATGTAGGGGAGCAGCGTCAGGTGGATGAAGCAGGTCTGGCCGCGATCGAGTTCGTTGCCGAGCTGGCGGATGGCCTCGAAGAAAGGCAGGCCCTCGATGTCGCCGACCGTGCCGCCGATTTCGCAAAGGACGAAATCGACGCCCTCATTGCCGGAAAGGACAAATTCCTTGATCGCGTCGGTGACGTGCGGAATGACCTGCACGGTGCCGCCGAGGTAATCGCCACGACGCTCGCGGGTGATGATGTCCTGATAGATGCGGCCGGTGGTGATGTTGTCGCCACGCGTCGCGGGGACGCCGGTGAAGCGCTCGTAATGGCCGAGGTCGAGGTCGGTTTCGGCCCCGTCATCGGTCACATAGACCTCGCCATGCTGGTATGGCGACATGGTGCCGGGATCGACGTTCAGATAGGGGTCGAGCTTGCGCAAGCGCACGGAATAACCGCGCGACTGCAGGAGCGCGCCGAGAGCTGCGGATGCGAGACCCTTACCGAGTGAGGAGACCACGCCGCCGGTGATGAATATGTACCGCGTCATGGAGCCCTAGATTACAGCAACAAAAATGATTCGGACCGCCAAACGACGCTCCCTCGAAAATAACTGTGGATGGCTTCCGGCGTCGCCGCCGGGTCGAATGTTAAGTTATTGAGCGCGCGGGACGCTCGGCTCTGTGGGCGCCGGCGCCGGAGCGGGCGCGGCTGCTTTGGCGGGGGCCGAATCCTGGGCTTTCGGCTGGTCGAGGCCCGAGCCAAGGGGCGCGGGAACGGCCGGAGCCGGGGCCTGGATGCCTGCCGGGGCGGGCGCGACCTTGTCGAGCATGGAGCCGCCCGAATTGCCGCGCGAAGCGATGACGACGAGCGCAAGGCTGGTGGCGAAGAAGAGGCCGCCGACAATGCCGGTGGCGCGGGTGAGCACGTTACCGGCGCCGCGACCGGTCATCATGCCGCCGCCACCGCCGCCGATGCCCAAGGCGCCGCCTTCGGAACGCTGAAGCAGGACCAGCGCCACGAGGGTGATGGCGACCATCAGATGGACAATCAAAAGGATGGTGGTCATGGCGCTCGCGGTCCGTCTGGTTCTGGGTGGGCTGCCCTACATATGGGCAGTCGACGGGGCGGGTTGTACCCCATGCCGGGCGATGTTTCCAGCCCTGCTGAACGCCGGCGTTTCCGGCGAAATGCCTCAGGATCGGTAGGCGGCGATAATGCCCTCGAAATCCTCGGCCTTGAGGCTCGCGCCACCGACCAACGCACCGTTAACGTTCGGGACGGCCATCAGCTCGGCGGCGTTGGAGGGCTTTACCGAGCCGCCATAAAGGATGCGCATGGCCTCGCCTTCGGCCTTGAAGCGCTTCTTGAGCAGGCCACGGATTTCGGCATGGACCTTGGCGACATCTTCGACGGTCGGGGTGCGGCCGGTGCCGATGGCCCAGACAGGCTCATAGGCGACAATGGTGGTTTTGGCATTGAGGCCATCGGACAGCGAGCCCGCGAGCTGGGCGGCGATGACGGAAAGGGTTTCGCCCGCGTCGCGCTGCGCCTCCGTTTCACCGACGCAGACGATGGCGACGAGACCGGCGCGATGGGCGGCTTCGGCTTTCGCCCGGACAACGGCATCGCTCTCGCCGTGGTCGGCGCGGCGTTCGGAATGGCCGACGATGACGAAGGTCGCGCCTGCGTCTTTCAGCATCTCGGCGCTGATGTCGCCGGTGTGGGCGCCCGAGACCTTGGCGTGGCAATCTTGACCGCCGATGGCGATCTTCGTCCCCTTGGCGGCTTCCTTCAGAGTGGCGATGATCGTGGCGGGCGGGCAGACCAGCACGTCGCAGGCCGGGCGTTTACCCTTTGCGAGGCGTTTGCCAAGGCTCACGACTTCTTTCTTCGAAGCCTTGAGGCCGTTCATCTTCCAGTTGCCCGCGACCAGAGCCCTGATTTTCGCCTTCGCCGCCATCTGTTAATCCTCGCCTCGCGGAATGTCGTTAAACTTGGTATATGCCGGGCACCATACCGGCCGGGGATTTACCAGACGAACCGGCGCCCGCCAACAGAGCAGGCGCATTTTCATCAGGAAAATCAACCTGCAAGCATCGGGGGCGAGGCTTGCGGGGGTGTTGCCCCACACATATCATGCGGCCCTCTCGCACGGCCTGATCCGGTCTCGCGCTCAACGGCGCGGCCGATCAACGGCCCTCATCGACGGAAAGACGACGCAATGCTCGATACGCTCAGAAGAGGCGCCAGCGGCTGGGTAGCCAAGATATTGATGGGGCTTCTGGTCATCAGCTTCGCGGTCTGGGGCGTCAACGACGTCTTCACCGGCTTTTCCTCGACCTCGGTCGCCACGGTGGGCGGCGAGCCGATCCCGGTCGACCAGTATCAACGCTCGGTCGAAAACGAAATCCGCACCTATTCGCAGCGCCTCGGCCAACCGCTGACGCGCGCGCAGGCGCATCAATACGGCATCGACTCGGCGGCGCTGGCGCAACTGATCGGTCTGGCGGCGCTGGACATCGGCGCGCGGAAGACCGGCCTTGCCGTGAGCGATCAGACGGTGGCGCAGAACATCACCACCGATCCGGCGCTGACGGGCACCTTCGGCAAGTTCGACCGCCAGAGCTTCGACCAGACGTTGCAGCAAATGGGTGTGACCGAGAAGGCGTTCATCGCCGACCGCCGCAAGTTCCTCGTGCGCAAGCAGGTCAACGACATGCTGCAAGCCGGCGTCAAGGTTCCGACGACGCTGCTCAATGCAATCTCGACCTATCAGGGCGAGACGCGCGTCGCGTCCTATATCATTCTGCCGCCCGAGGCCGTCGGCGCCATCGCCGACCCGGACGACAAGGTGCTGGACGCCTATTACCAGAAGGCCGCCATTCACTTCACCTCGCCCGAGACGCGCGACTTCAGCGTGCTGACGCTCAACCCCGACGATCTCGCCTCCACGGTGACGATCACCGACGCGCAGCTCAAGACGGCATATGACCAGCGCCGCGCCGAATTCGACGTACCGGAGAAGCGCAAGGTTCAGCAGATCCCCTTCTCCACGCTCGACGCCGCCAAGGACGCCGATGCGCGGCTGCGCAAGGGCGAGCCGGTCGAGAAAATCGTCGGCGAGCTCGGCCTCGAATTGAAGGACATCGATCTTGGCGAAGTGACGCGCCAGCAGATGATCTCGCCCGCGGTGGCGGACGCCGCCTTCGCGCTGAAGTCCGGCGAGTATAGCGAACCGGTTCAGGGTCCGCTCGGCCCGGTGATCCTGCATGTGACCGGCATTTCGGCGGCGGCGCCCAGCACCTTCGACGGCGAGAAGGACAAGCTGCGTGCGCTGCTTGCCAGCGATGCGGCGCGCAACGAAGTCTACAACGTGCAGAACAGCATCGAAGATGCGCGGGCGGGCGGAACGTCGCTTGAGGATGTCGCGGCAAAGAACAATCTCAAAGTCGTGAAGTTCGTCGGCGTCACAGCCGAGGGACTGAACCTCGACAACAAGAAGCCGGACGGATTGCCGGAATACAAGGATCTGCTCGAGAACGTGTTCAAGAGCGAGCAAGGCGAACAGGTCCCGCCTGGCGACACCGGCGTCGGTGGCTATTATTGGGTGCGCGTCGACAATGTGACGCCTTCCGCGTTGAAGCCGCTGAAGGATGTTCGCGCCGAGGTCGTCAAACTCTGGAAGACGGAGTCGCGCAAGGCGAAGCTTCAGGAGCTGGCGCAGAGCCTGGTCGAGCGCGGCACGAAGGGTGAAACGATCGACAAGATCGCCGACAGCATCGGCCGCACAGCGCTGATTTCGCCGGACATCAAACGCGGCTCGCAAAGCGACACGTTCTCGCGGCTTGCCGTGACGCGCCTCTTCGCCGTTCCGCAAGGCGCCTTCACCTACGGCCCCGTCGGCTTCGGTGAAAGCCTGCTCATTATTCAGGCCAAGGAAATCGACGATCCGAAGCCGGATGTCGCCTCGCAGGATTACAAGACGGCGCAGAACAACATCAATGACGCGTTGCAGACCGATATGCTGGTGACGCTGGTCGGCGGCTTTGAAAAGCAGCTCGGCACGCAAGTGAACACCAAGCTTCTCGACCGGCTGACGAAGGCGGATACCGGCCAATGATCTCCTCATTTCGTGCATAGGCAGGCGCCGTCATGATTCAGCCCGCCTTCGAGGCTTTCGAGCGCATCTATAATTCCGGGGCCGCGCAGGTCGTCTGGACGCGGCTTGTCGCCGATCTGGAAACACCGGTTTCCGCCATGCTGAAAATCGCCGACGGAAAGCCGAACAGTTTTCTGCTCGAGTCGGTTGAAGGCGGCGAGACGCGCGGGCGCTATTCGATCATCGGACTGAAGCCTGACATCATCTGGCGGACGCTGGGCGACAAGTCCGAGATCAACCGCAACGCGCGTTACGATGCCAATGCGTTCGAGGCTTGCAAAGGCGGCGCGCTCGCTTCTCTGCGCGCACTGATCGAGGAGTCGCGGATCGAGTTGCCGCACGATCTGCCGCCGATGTCGGCTGGCGTCTTCGGCTATATGGGCTACGACACGGTGCGGCTTGTCGAGCATCTGCCGAATGTGAATGGCGGCGGGCTGGGATTGCCCGACGGGATATTCCTGCGTCCGACGATCATCGCCGTTTTCGACAGCGTCAAAGACGAAGTGACCGTCGTGACGCCGGTGCGGCCCGAGGCGGGCGTCAATGCACGCGCCGCCTATGCACGCGCGGGCGAGCGGCTGACCGATGTCGTCAATGATTTCGACCGCTCGCTGCCGCATGTCGATCAGGTGGACGATGTCGCCGACTTGCCGACGCCGGTGTCGAATACATCATCCGAGCACTATTTCGAGATGGTGCGGAAAGCGAAAGAGTATATCGCCGCGGGGGATATTTTTCAGGTGGTGCTGTCGCAGCGCTTTGAAGCGCCCTTCACGCTGCCGCCCTTCTCGCTTTATCGCGCGCTGCGCCGGATCAATCCGTCGCCTTATCTCTATTTTCTCAATTTCGAGAATTTCGCCATTGTCGGATCGAGCCCGGAAATTCTGGTGCGCGTGCGCGACAACCGCGTCACCATCCGGCCCATCGCGGGCACGCGGCATCGCGGCAAGAACGCGACCGAGGACGCGGTTATCGGCGAAGAACTGCTGGCCGATCCGAAGGAGCGCGCCGAACATCTGATGTTGCTCGATCTCGGACGCAACGATGTGGGCCGCGTGTCGAAGATCGGCACTGTCGAAGTGACCGAGAAGTTCGAGCTGCAATATACGTCGCACCTCATTCACATCGTCTCGAATGTCGAGGGCGATCTCGATCCGGCTTACGATCCGATTGCGGCCTTGATCGCGGGCTTTCCGGCGGGCACGGTTTCCGGCGCTCCCAAAGTGCGGGCGATGGAGATTATCGACGAGCTGGAGCTTGAGAAACGCGGCTCCTATGCCGGTTGCGTCGGCTATTTTTCGGCGGCGGGCGAAATGGACACCTGCATCGTACTGCGCACGGCTGTCGTCAAGGACGGCAAGATGTATGTGCAGGCGGGCGGCGGCGTCGTCGCGGATTCAAGCCCCGAAGGCGAGCATCAGGAAAGCGTCAACAAGGCGAAGGCCCTGTTCCGGGCGGCGGAAGAAGCCGTGCGTTACGCAACGCGGGGCGGACGGCGGCAATAACCCTCCCCGTCCCGCTCAGTCCGCCGACACGCGGCATCGGGCGGGCAGAAACAGAAGCAAGTTCGACTTTTCATATTTGAACGGTCCCGCGAGAACGAAATCGTTCGCGGCGGCATAGGCTTCCATGCGCTCTTCATAATCGCCGCCTTTGGCCGAGCCTTTGTAGAGGCCGGTGAGCAAGGCCGTATGCGGGGTCATGTAGTTGCCGACGTCGGAGAATTTTCTGTAGGGCGAGTTTGCGCGCCGTAGGTTTTCGTCGACGCGGAACATGAAGCTGCCCGCAGCGCTGCCCGGCGACAGAGGCAGGCCCGCGCCGATGGCGGGGACGCCGCTCGCGCTGAGGATTTCGGTGACGCAACCGGGATGCGCCGCGAGCGCGGCGGCGACGGGTTTTTCCAGATCGGCATAGGCGCGGGCGACGAGGATGGGTGCGTAGCGGTGTTTGTTCAATTGCTTCACCACGAAGCGGCTGTCGATGAGGATGGTGGCGACAAGCAGGAAGGAGAGGCTGCACAGCACAACTGGTTTGAAGGCGAGGTTTTTATCGGCGATGGAGGCGGCGAAGGGCACGGCGAAAAGAATGAGGACCAGCGCCGCCGCGTTCCAATACTGGATGAAATAGACCATCGGCTGCGCAGCGGCGAAAACGGCGGCGGCGAAAAGGATCGGAGCCTTAAGGGACCGATCGCTCTGGCGGATCGTCTGTCGTCCGGCAAGGACAATTGTGGTGGCGGCAAGAGTGAAAAGCGGGAGGGCATAGAAGACGAAGGCGCCGCTGCCTTTCAGGACCGATGCAAGTTGATCGAAGGCCGAGAGCTTTCGATGCGTGTTGGTGATGAGGTGAAACTGAACATTCAGGAAAAGAAAGAGCTGCGGGTCGCGGAGAAGATAATAGGCGACGGGAAGAAGGCCGATAACGACGCCGGTGGCATAGGGAAGGATGAGCCGTCTTGTTGGCGCTTCCAGCAGATAGAGAAGCGCGAAGGCGGCACCGAATGTCAGGAAATTGAGTTTGCTCGCAGTGGCTAGGCCGATGAGCAAGCCGATGAGGAGCGACGAAAGATTTGTCTGTTTCCGCCCTATGTGCAGATAGCAGGCGGCGGCAAGAAAGAAGAGCGGCAGCGCATAGCTCCCGATTTCCTTCATGTTCGAATAGATGTGCGGATTGAACAGCAGCAACGCGAAGGCGGTCTGGAAAACATAGACGCGCGGAAAAAGGCGAAAGGCCGTTGCCGCCGCCAATCCCGCCGCGCCGAAGACCAGCAGGATGGAGAGAAGCCGCGCCGCGAGGAAAAGATGCGGCGGACCGAACAGGAAATTCAGGGCGGCATAGACATAGATGCTCAGCGGCGTCTGGACGTAAGCGATCTCGCTATAGAGGCCGAAACGCGAAAAGAGCGAGGCCGAGGCGACATACATGTCGTCATTGATGTTCACGCTACCGAGTGCGGCGAGCGCGCGCGAGACGGCAAAGACGATTAGCGCGCCAGTGACGAAGCGCGGGAGCCATGTGTCCAGCACGCGCCGAGACGCCGGATCAGCGAACATCGCTTTCCTTGCGAGACGGGAGGCGCAGCGCGGGCGAGACGTGTTCCGGTTGCACGCCCATGCCGATGGCCCGGGCGGGAAGACGGCGGAGAACCGGGAACCAGTTCAGGAGCTTGAGAAGGAACGGCGCTTTGACGGGCGCTGTATCCCGGAGCACCGGCTCGACGATGCGGGTCTGGGCGAAGACCTGAACGGCTTGCGTGACGCGGGTCGGGAAGATGCGGCGTTTTTCGACCTTGCGGAGATCGTTCGTCGTCAATGTACCCGCGAGGAGCGGAGTGGCGAGAATATTCGCGGCGGCGACCGCGTCTTGTATCGCCAGGTTGATGCCGACGCCGCCGATGGGAGACATGGCGTGGGCGGCATCGCCGATGCAGAGAAAACCATCGCGATACCATCGGCGCAGACGATCGACTTTCACCGTCAGAAGTTTGACGTGATCCCAGTCGCTGATTTCGCCGACGCGGTCGCGCAGGGCCGGCATCAAGATGGCTATACTTTCGCGGAAGGCCTCGATGCCTTTGGCCTGCAATGCGTCGAGGCCGTCTTTCGGAATGACGAAGGCGCATTGCCAGTAATCGCCGCGGTCGATCATGATGAAGAAACGGCCCGTGTCGATGCGGCCCAGAGATTGCGCTTCGTCGGCGGCGTGGCGCGAAAGGCTGAACCACAAGACGTCGATGGGCGCGCCGAGATCTTCGACGGCGAGCCCTGCCCGTTCGCGGAGAACCGATTTGCGACCGTCGGCGCCGATTACCAGAGCAGCGGCGATGTCGAGCGGGCCTTCCGGCGTGGTGACGGCGACGCCGGTGATGCGGCCGTCCTGTTCCGCCAGGCCGGTCGCTTCGGCGTTCATCAGCAGATGGAAGTTCGGATAAGATTTCCCGGTTTCGGCGAGGAAGTTCAGAAACTCCCATTGCGGCATGAAGGCGATGTATTTGCAGAAGGTCGGCAGATGGGTGAAGTCGGCGACGGTGACTTTCGTTTCGCCGATCTGCGCGCCGATCTGAAAGGTCTTTTGATGCGGACGGGCAAGCAAGCCTTCGAGCAGACCGAGCTCGTGCATTACCTCAAGCGTTGAGGGATGGATCGTGTCGCCACGAAAGTCGCGGAGGAAGTCGGCGTGTTTTTCAAGCACTGTGACATCGGTACCCACCCGGGCGAGAAGAAGCCCGAGCATCATGCCAGCGGGGCCGCCGCCCGCGATGACGCAAGTGGTGACGCGCGCGCTCATGAGGCTTGATGCCTTTTTACAATGGCCGTCAGCGGGACGAGCGTGAAGCCCCTCGCCTTCGCTTCGGGAATCCATTTTTCGAGAATGGCCAATGTTTCGGGGTGCGGGTGGCCGATGGCGATGGCGCTGCCGCGTTCCTTCGCCAGTTTTTCGAGACGACCGAATTCGGCTTCGACCTTGCCGCCCTCCTCGTCATTGTCGAGGAAAACATCGCGGGACAATGTCGGCAGGCCGACCTCGCGGGCGGTGTTCGCGGCTTGAGTGTCGGCGCCGGTGCGGCTGTCGAGGAACATCAGACCGCGCGTTTTCAATTCATCCATGACGATGCGCATGGCGGCGGCGTCGGCTGTGAATTTGCTGCCCATGTGATTGTTGATGCCAACGAAGCCGTCGAACCGGCCAAGGTCCCAGATCAGGTTGGCGCGGATTTCGCCGGGCGTCTGGCCGACACGCAGCGCGTGGGGACCGGGATCGGCAGAACCTTTCGGCTCCATCGGGACGTGGACCAAAATTTCGTGGCCACCGGCACGCGCGGCTTTAACGAAACCGGCAACGCCCTGCGCGTACGGCAAAAAGGAGAAGGTGATCGGCGCGGGAAGTTTCAACGCCCGCTCGGTGCCCTTGCGGTTGACGCCCATGTCGTCGAGGACGATGGCGATCATCGGGGCTTGAGGCGTCTCGGCGAGCGCGACGGCGTTGCGCTTCCACGTCGGCTCGGGTTCGGCCTTCGGCGTTTCGGACGCGGGCGGGAGAATGGCCGGTGGCGTCCCCACCTGTTTTTGAGGCGAAGGCAAAATAGTCGGAACCTGCGGGCCCGCGGCAAGCTTTGGCGGCGGGGGCGGCGCGGCAATCCAATAGAGCGCCAGAGCGACGCCGCCAGCGAGCGACAGGACACCCAGCGCGAGGTCGCGCCGGACTTGCGGTTCGGCCCACAAAGCCTTGATGCGTTTAATAAAATCGTCCCAAGACATGGATCGGCGCCGACTCCTTCACCATATTGAGGGGCGAGCCTGCCACGATTCTTGCCGAGCTTCCGGCCCCCGCTCTATAAGGTGCATCAAATCCGGCTGATTTGCCGGTCTTTTCGAAAGTCCGCCGATGCTGCTGCTCATCGACAATTACGACAGCTTCACCTACAACCTCGTCCAGTTCCTCGGCGATCTGGGGGCGCAGGCGGAGGTGCATCGGAACGACAAACTGAGTGTCGGCCAGGCGATCTCGAAGCGGCCGCAGGCGATCGTCATTTCGCCCGGCCCTTGCGACCCGGACAAGGCGGGCATCTGCCTCGATCTCATCAAGGCGGCGGCGGAAGAGAAGATTCCGCTGTTCGGCGTCTGCCTCGGG
Source organism: Parvibaculum sp. (assembly GCA_036499025.1). Lineage (GTDB taxonomy): Bacteria > Pseudomonadota > Alphaproteobacteria > Parvibaculales > Parvibaculaceae > Parvibaculum. The sequence goes on from DASYEM010000032.1 coordinate 11,419, forward strand.
CATCAGGCCATCGGGCAGGCTTTCGGCGGGAAGATCGTGCGGGCGCCGCAGCTGATGCATGGCAAGGTCGATGCGATGCTGCATAACGGCAAGGGCGTTTTCCGCAATTTGCAGAGCCCGTTGATGGCGACGCGTTATCACTCGCTGACCATCGCGCCGGAGACGTTTCCCGATGTGCTGGAGGTGACGGCTAAGTCCGGCGACGGGACGATTATGGGATTGCAGCACAAGACGCTGCCGATCCACGGCGTGCAGTTTCATCCCGAAAGCATCGCGACCGAACACGGGCACGACATATTGCGCAACTTCCTTGAGATCACCGGCGTCAAGACGCTCGCGCGAGCCTGAGGCATGAGCGACTTCAAGACATTTTTGGCCAAGATAGGCGAAGGGCTGACGCTCACTTCCGAAGATGCGGAAGAGGCTTTCGGCATCATCATGTCCGGTGAGGCGAGCGCGGCGCAGATGGGCGCTTTCCTGATGGGCTTGCGGATGCGCGGCGAGACGGTCGTTGAGTTGACTGCGGGAGCGCGCGTGATGCGGGCGAAGGCGCTCGCGGTGAAAGCGCCAGCCGATGCCATCGACATCGTCGGCACGGGCGGCGACGGGCAGCAGACCTACAATATCTCCACGGCGACGACGCTGGTGGTCGCCGGTTGCGGCGTCCCGGTGGCCAAACACGGCAATCGCGCGGCCTCGTCGAAATCCGGCACGGCGGACGCGCTGACGTCGCTTGGCGTCAAACTCGATATCACGCCGGATGATATTTCCCGCAGCATCGAGGAAGCCGGT
>DASYEM010000033.1:0-10419 GCA_036499025.1 Parvibaculum sp.
GATCAGGCGACGGTTGATGGCGGGGTGCTGGCCTTCAAGGAAATCTTGAAAAATTACGAGTCGCGCCTGCATCTTGCGCGCTCCTTCCGCCAGCGCATCATCCGCGTGCCGTTGAGCCTCGACCATCCTTACTGGCTTGAGGACCCGGATTTCGATCTCGAATATCACGTCCGCCACATCGCGCTGCCGAAGCCCGGCGACTGGCGTCAGCTCTGCATTCAGGTGGCGCGCCTTCATGCGCGGCCGATGGACACGACCCGCCCGCTCTGGGAATTCACGGTGATCGAGGGCCTCGACAATGTCGAAGGCCTGCCCAAGGGAAGCTTCGCCATCGTCTCTAAAGTTCACCACGCGGCGATCGACGGCGTCTCCGGCGCGGAAATGACCGCCGCCGTCCATGACGTCGAGCCTGATGCCGTGCCGGCGCCACCGGAAACCCCGTGGTTGCCGGAGCGCGTGCCGACCTCCGTCGAGTTGCTCTCGCGCACCTCGGTGAACAATGTGCGCCAGCCCTTCAAGCTCGCTCGCGTCGTTATGGAATCCGTGCCCGCCCTGGCGCGTCTCGGCATCGGCCTCTCGGCGGGCAAGCTCAAGCGCGTCGGCGCCGTGCCGCGCACGCGTTTCAACGGCAAAGTCTCGCCGCATCGCGTTTTCGATGGGCGTTCCTTCAAGCTTTCCGATATCCGCGCGATCAAGAATGCGGTCGAGGGCGCGACGGTCAATGATGCGGTCATCGCGATTATCGGCGGAGCGCTCAATAAGTATCTCTCGTCGAAAAATGAATTGCCGAAAGATTCGCTGATCGCCATGGCGCCGATTTCAGTACGCTCCAAGGATCAACAGAAGTCGGCAGGCAATCAGGTCAGCGCCATGTCGGTGGCGGTGCGCTCCGACATTGCCGATCCGCTGGAGCGCCTGGTTGCGGTGTTCGAGTCGACGACGAATTCGAAGGAAATGACCAATGCCATCGGCGCTTCCACGCTGACCGATTATTCGCAATTCATTCCCTCGACGGTGGCGGGCCTTGCGGCGCGTCTCTACACCAATCTCGGTTTGGCGAACCGCATCACACCCTTTTTCAACACCGTCATCACCAACATTCCGGGCCCGCAAATTCCGCTCTACATGACCGGCGCGCGTCTTGTGACGCAATTCGGGCTCGGGCCGATCCTCGACGGCATGGGCATCATTCATCCGGTCTTCAGCTATTGCGGCGAAATCACCATCTCCTTCACCTCATGCCGCGAAATGATCCCGGACCCGGCCTTCTATGCCGAATGCATCCAGGAATCGTTCGAGGAAATGCTGGCGGCGACCAAAGGCCAGCATGTGAAGACGGGTGCGGGTGCCCGCACCGGCCTCACGCGCGCCGCTGTACCTGCCGAAGTTGCGGCAGCGGAAGCCGCCGCCGTCAAAAAGAAGCTCGAACAGAAGCCGGCGAAAAAACAGGCCACAGCCAAACGCGCTGCGCCGAAGAAGACCGCGGCGAAGAAGGCAAAGCCCGCCGAGGCTGCGTCGCTGGCCGATACGGAAGTCGCGCCTCGCATCGAGGCGGCTGAGTAACCTCAGCCGTTCTCGGCGAGAATGACGCCCGCGAGATAAAGCGATCCGCAAATGAGAATGCGCGGTGGCGTGTGCCCGGCATGCGCCAGTATGCGTTCGAGCGCCTGCTCAACGGAACTCGCGGGCGCGACGTCGAGGCCGGCGCCGCGCGCGGCCTCAGCCAAAGTCTCGGCCGAGAGGGCCGCGGGATCGTTCGGGATCGCCACCGTTTCCACATGAGCGGCGAGGCCCGAGAAGGGAACAAAGAAACCCTTCGCGTCTTTCGTATCCTTCATGCCGACGATCATCATTAGCGGACTCGGCGAGTTCTGCGCAAAATCCGCCATCAGATGTGCGACGGCGCGTCCTGCTTGCGGATTGTGCCCGCCATCGAGCCAGAGTTCGGCGTGAGCCGGAAGCCGCGCGACGAGAGGCCCGTGCGTTAGCCGCTGCATTCGGGCGGGCCATTCGACCTCGCGAAGCCCGCGCGCGATGGCGCCGGTTTCGAGCGGTAGCATTTTTGCCTGCCGCAACGCGCAAATCGCGATGCCCGCATTGTCGATCTGGTGGCGTCCCAAAAGTTTCGGCAATGGCAGATCGAGCAATCCATGCTCGTCCCGATAGACGAGATGGCCCTGCTCCTCGTAAGCATTGAAATCCTGACCGGCGATGAAAAGCGGTGCGCCGATTTTCTGCGCGCGCGCTTCAATGACGGCGCGGCCCTCATCCGTCTGCAAGCCGATAATGCCGGGAACGCCGGGCTTCAATATGCCGGCCTTCTCGACGGCGATTTCGGCGATCGTGTCGCCGAGAAAAGCCTGATGGTCGAGATCGACCGGCGTGATGATCGTGACGGCAGGCTTGTCGATGACATTGGTCGTGTCGTAAAGCCCGCCCATGCCGACCTCAAGGATCAGCGCATCGGCGGCGTGCCGGGAATAGGCAAGCATGGCGACGCAGGTTGTGATCTCGAAAAAAGTGATCGGTTGGCCGTCATTGATGCGTTCGCATTCATCGAGCAGCGCGGAAAGTTCCGCTTCACCGATCTCGGCGCTCTTCGGGTGACCTGCGAGGCGGATGCGTTCATGGAAGCGCACGAGGTGCGGCGACGTATAGCTGTGGACGCCGTAGCCGCCCGCTTCGAGGCAAGCGCGCAGATAAGCGGAAACCGACCCCTTGCCGTTGGTCCCCGCGATATGGAAGGTCGGCGGCATTGCGCGCTCGGGATGGCCGAGCACTGAGAGCAAACGGTGGATACGTTCAAGCGAAAGGTCGATCAGCTTCGGGTGAAGCTTCGTCAGCCTTTCGAGAATGACGGTGCTGGCGTCGAGTGCGCCCAACTCAGGTGCGGCCCACGCGGGCGGGCACGTTGGCAATCGATGCAAGCTTCGGCTTATGCGTCAGAATGCGAATGGTGCGCGCCAGCGTTTCTTTCAGCTGATGGCGATGCACGATCATGTCGATCATGCCGTGATCGAACTGAAACTCCGCCTTCTGGAAATCGTCGGGGAGCTTTTCGCGGATCGTCTGCTCGATGACGCGACGGCCCGAAAAGCCGATGAGCGCGCCCGGCTCCGCGATATGGATATCGCCAAGCATGGCGTAGGAGGCGAGCACGCCGCCTGTCGTCGGATCGGTGAGGACGACGATATAAGGCAGACCCGCCTCGCGCAGCATCTGCACGGCGGCGGTTGTGCGTGGCATCTGCATGAGCGAGAGAATTCCTTCCTGCATGCGTGCCCCACCTGCGGCCGAAAAGAGAATGTAAGGCGCGTTTTTCTCGATGGCGATTTCCGCGCCCTTGATAATGGCTTCGCCTGCCGCCATGCCGAGAGATCCGCCCATGAAGGCGAAGTCCTGGATTGCCGTGACGATTTCGATGCCGTCCAACGGGCCATGCGCGACGGTGACGCTGTCCTCGCGGCCCGTCTTGGCGCGTGCTTCTTTCAGGCGGTCTGGATATTTCTTCTGGTCGCGAAATTTCAACGGATCGAGCGGCACCCCTTGAATGGTCACGGTCTGGAATTGACCGTCGTCGAACAGAGACGTTAAACGCGCCGCCGTGCTGAGTTTCATGTGATGGCCGCAATGCGGGCAGACATTCAGCGCCGCGTCGAGATCGCGGTGAAAGATCATCTCGTTACAGGCCGGGCATTTGCGCCAGAGATTGTCCGGCGTCTGGTCGGCCTTTTTCTTGAAGACGCGCTGGATTCTCGGACGGACGACATTGGTGATCCAGTTCATCTCACTCTCCTTTATTCGGCGGCGACGCGCGCGCCATGCACGCCGTCGGCAAGTTCGGCCACGAGGCCGAGCACGCGGGCAGGCCCGCCGGATTTCATTTTACCTTGCGCATCGAGCTCGGCGGCGATGGCGGCGACGATGGCCGAACCGACAACCGCACCGTCTGCGGCTTGCGCGATGCTTGCCGCCTGCGCGGGCGTGCGAATGCCGAAACCGACCGCGACCGGCAGTTGCGTATGCCGTTTGATGCGGGCGACGGCGGCGGCAACGTCGCGCGTTTCGGGGCTTGCCGAACCGGTGATGCCGTTGATCGACACGTAATAGACGAAGCCCGAGGTGTTCGCGAGAACGGCGGGAAGCCGCTTGTCGTCGGTCGTCGGCGTTGCGAGACGAATGAAGTTGAGCCCGGCGCTCATGGCAGGCTCGCATAACTCGTCGTCTTCTTCGGGCGGCAGATCGACGACGATGAGCCCATCGACGCCGGCGGCCTTCGCCGCGTCGAGAAACGCCGCGACGCCCATGTGATAGATCGGATTGTAATAGCCCATCAGCACGATGGGCGTGTCGTTGTCGCGCTCACGAAAGCGGCGCACGAGATCGAGCGTCAGCTTCAGCGTTGCGCCGGATTTGAGCGCACGTTGCGACGACGCTTGAATGGCGGGACCATCGGCCATCGGATCGGTGAAGGGCATGCCGAGTTCAATGACATCGGCGCCTGCGGCGGGAAGCCCGCGCAACACTTCGAATGATGCATCGAAATCGGGATCGCAAGCGGTGATGAAAGTCACGAACGCCGCGCGGCCTTCGCTCTTCAGTTTCGCAAAACGTTTGTCGAGGCGCGTGCTCACAGGCTCACCCCCAGATGCTCGGCAACCGAGAACACATCCTTGTCGCCGCGGCCTGAAAGGCAAACGAGAATGATCTGATCCTTCGACATGGTCGGCGCGATCTTCGCGACATGGGCGAGCGCATGGCATGGTTCCAGCGCCGGAATGATGCCTTCGATCTTGGAGAGAAGCTGAAAGGCTTGCAGGGCTTCCTCATCCGTCGCCGAAACATATTTCACGCGGCCGATATCGTTGAGCCAGGAATGTTCAGGCCCGATGCCCGGATAGTCGAGGCCCGCCGAAATCGAATGGCCCTCGAGAATTTGTCCGTCTTTGTCTTGCAGTAGATAAGTACGGTTGCCGTGCAGCACGCCGGGGGAACCGCCGAGGATCGAGGCGGAATGTTCGCCGGTCGAAATGCCGTGCCCACCCGCTTCGACGCCGATGACTTCAACGCCTTCATCATCGAGGAAGGGATGGAAAAGGCCCATCGCATTCGAGCCGCCACCGATGCAGGCGACGAGCGTATCGGGCAGCTTGCCTTCGATTTCCTGCAACTGCGCCTTCGCTTCATTGCCGATAACCGATTGGAAATCGCGCACCATCGCAGGATAGGGGTGCGGCCCGGCGACGGTGCCGATCAGGTAATAAGTGTTCTCGACATTCGTCACCCAGTCGCGCAACGCCTCGTTCATCGCGTCTTTCAGCGTGCCCGAGCCCGATGTCACCGGCACGACTTCAGCGCCGAGCAGCTTCATGCGAAAGACGTTGGGCTTCTGGCGCTCGACGTCGGTCGCGCCCATATAGACGACGCAAGGCAGGCCGAACCGCGCCGCCACGGTCGCCGAGGCCACGCCATGCTGGCCCGCACCGGTTTCGGCGATGATCCGCGTCTTGCCCATGCGGCGCGCCAGCTGAATTTGCCCGAGGCAATTATTGATCTTGTGCGAGCCTGTATGGTTCAGCTCTTCGCGCTTGAGATAGATCTTCGCGCCGCCGAAATGTTCAGTCAGGCGCTCCGCGAAATAAAGCGGGCTCGGACGTCCGGCATAATGCGTGTTGAGATGTTTGAGATCGGCGTGAAAAGCCGGATCTTCCTTCGCCGTGTCATAGGCCTTTTCAAGCTCAAGGATCAGCGGCATCAGCGTCTCGGCGACAAAGCGTCCGCCGAAAATGCCGAAACGCCCGCGCTCGTCGGGACCGGTGCGATAGGAATTCTGTTTTGCGGCGCTCACGTTGCTGCTCATCAACCCGACTGAACTCTCTTTCGTCATGGCCCGGCTTGTCCGGGCCATCCACGTCTTCTCTGTCTCGCTACCCGAAAGACGTGGATGCCCCGCATAAAGCGGGGCACGACGACCGGGTAGGAATTTCTCAATCCAACTTCGCCGCTCGAATAAACGCCCTTATCAACTCCGGGTTTTTCAGGCCCGGTGCGTCCTCGACGCCGGAGGAGACATCGACAGCCTCCGCGCCGGTGATCCGAATGGCTTCGCGGACAGTCTCCGCCGTCAATCCGCCTGACAGCATCCAGGGCGTTTCAGGCTTTTGTCCGGCGAGAAGCGCCCAGTCGAAGACGAGGCCGTTGCCGCCGGGCAGCGCGTTTTCCATAGATTTAGGAGGTTTGGCGTCAAACAGCAACAAATCGGCTGAATCACGGTAAATCGTGGATTTGATTGGATCTTCCGGCCCTGCAACGGCAATCGCCTTCATCAGCGTGATGCCGTAACGGCGCTTCAACTCGATGAGGCGTTCAGGCGTTTCGCAACCATGCAGCTGGAGGATGTCGGGATTGAGTGTCGCCATGATTTTGTCGAGCGCCGCATTGTCGGCATCGACGGTCAGCGCGACTTTCAGCACCGAGGCGGGCGCAAGCTTGGCAAGCGTCGTCGCTCGCTCGGGTGCGACGTTACGCGGGCTTTTGGCGAAGAAGACGAAGCCAAGATAATCGGCGCCTGCATTGACGGCGGCGGTCACGGTCTCCGGCGTTGAAAGACCGCAGATTTTAACGCGCACATTTTTGGAAGGCGTGAGCATATCACGCGGCGAGCGAAGCGGAGATCGCATCCGCCGCTTCACGTGGATTGATGGCGCCCGTGATCGGCCGTCCGATGACGAGCACGTCCGCGCCGAGCGACAGTGCCTGCGGCGGCGTCATGATGCGCTTCTGGTCGGCGATATCGGCATCGGCGGGCCGGATGCCTGGAACGATGAGTTTGAAATCGCGCCCCAATTCGCGACGCAGGCGTTCGATTTCATGCGCGCTGCAAACGACGCCGTCGAGGCCGGCCTTGGCCGCAAGATGGGCGAGCCGCAGCACATGATCGGCGGGCGTGCCGGAAACGCCGGTGGCGTCGAGATCCGATTGATCGAGGCTGGTGAGCATGGTGACGGCGATGACGAGGGGCCGGGACGCGCCCGCCTCCTTTGCCGCTTCAGCGGCGGCGCGCATCATCGCGAGCCCGCCGGCCGCATGGACGTTGACGATCACAGGCTTCAGCGGCAGCACGGCGCGGATGCCACCCGCGACCGTGTTCGGAATGTCGTGAAGCTTCAGATCGAGGAAAATCGGAATGCCGGCTTCCGCGACCCGGGCATAACCCTTGGGGCCGTGGGCATTGAAGAACTCCATGCCGATCTTGACGCCGCCGACCGAGCCCTTGAGGCCGCAAGCCAGATCGGCCGCACGCGCTTCGTCGGTTGTGTCCAGAGCACAGAAAATCGGGTTGGTGGGGCTCATCGGGCTCCCTTTCTTGGGCGCCGCCTTATAGCACCGCGACCACGCCGGTGAAAAGGCTCAGTCCCGGGGCGCAGGTAGCCCCGTGAGGCCACTGGTGACGCCGGGCGGCAGGAGTGGGTCCGCGCGACGTGACGCCTTGGAGCGGGCCTGACGCCAGGCTGCGAGCCCGCCAATCAGGATGCCAAGGCCGAGCGCGAAGATGACGATCAGCGCCAGCGGCATGGTAACGCCCAGCGCCGGTTCCGTCGGATTGAAGGGGTCGAGGCTGAAGGTCACGTCCTGCCGGTTGGCGACCGCCAGAACCATGGCGAGCAAAGCGACAGGCGGCAGGATGAACCAGCGCAGCAATTTCAAAGACTTGTCCTCTAAACCCTCTCCCTCGGGAGAGGAAAAGCTCAATCGTTGTCGTCGTCCCCGTCTTCGTCGCCCTCTTCGGCGGCGAGGAGCTTATGCTCGGGAATATCGGCGTTATTGAGCCGTTCGCGCAGCTCCTTGCCCGTTTTGAAGAAGGGCACGAACTTCTCTTCGACATGAACGGGCGCACCCGTGCGCGGGTTCCGTCCGGTGCGGGCAGGGCGGCTTTTCACCGAAAAGGCCCCAAAACCGCGCAACTCCACACGATCGCCGCGCGACAGGGCCGCGCTGATCTCATCGAAGATGGTCGAGACGATACGCTCGACGTCACGCTGATAGAGATGCGGATTGGCCTGAGCGAGGCGGGCGACGAGTTCGGATTTTATCATGTCTGCGCGTCCACCGGCTTATGCTTGCCGCTTATTGCCGACGGCATGGTTCAAGGCCGCGCGCCCCGTACCTCCGCCCCCCGGCAGCAGCGTGAAACTCTGTTTCAACGCGGCTCAGCCTGCCAAACGCTTGTCAGGCCGTCAAGGGTAAGTGTTTTTGTTTGCAGGGTTTTTCCCGCCAGAGCGACGATGCCGGAGGCAAAGGCTTCGCCCATCGCCTTGGCGCCGAAGAACCCGAAGCCCTCTTCCGGCCGCTTCGGTTCCCAAGTCTCGACCGGCAGCCTGGAGTTGACCCCGTGTGCCTTGGCAAGCCAGGCGAGGGCCTGCTCCTCGCCCCCGATTTCATCGACAAGGCCGTTCTTGACCGCCTGGAAGCCCGTATAGACGCGTCCGTCGCCAAGTTTTCTCGCCGTGGCGGGGTCGAGCTTGCGCCGTTCGGCGACAAGGCCAAGAAACCAGTCGTAAGAGGAGGCGATGAGATCGCGGGTAACGCCCAATGCTTCCGGGCTTGGTTTATGGAATGGATCGGGCTCAGCCTTGAGCGGCGCCGATTTCACCGACTGCATGTCGACGCCGATTTTTTCCATCAGCCCGGAAAGCTGCGCCCATTGGAAAAGAACGCCGATGGAGCCGGTCAGCGTATTGCCGCGCGCCACGACATGGTCGGCGGACAGTGCCGCGATATAGCCGCCGGATGCCGCCAGCGTGCCGAGCACGGCGACGACGGGTTTCTTTTCGCTGACTTTGCGGACGCTTTCATAAAGCGCTTCCGACCCCGTCGTTGTGCCGCCGGGGCTGTCGATCGAGAGAATGACCGCCTTGATCGCCGGATCGTCGCGCAGATGCTCCAGCAATTCCTGCATCGGGCGGTCATCGGTGATGATGCCGTTGATCTCGACGCGCGCGATCTGCGTGCGATGGAAACCATGTTCGCTGCTCGACGCCATCAATGCGATGAGCGCGGCGGCCACGGCGGCGATGGCGCCCGACCGCCAGAGAAACAGGCGGCGCTTCAGGCGGCGGCGGTCGGCAAGGACATCTGCATCGAAGGACAAGGCGTTTCTCCGGCAAGCTGATTTTGGAAAGCGATCTTAGAACACTTTGAGCACAGCGGATAAAGAAAGAGCGCGTTCCGGGTTTGCCGGAACGCGCTCTTGAGAACAGCGAATGAACCGCTGGTCTTACTTCTTGTCTTCCTGATCGCGCTTCAGAGCCGCGCCCAGAATGTCGCCGAGCGATGCGCCGCTGTCGGACGAACCGTACTGGGCAACCGCATCCTTCTCTTCGGCGATTTCAAGCGCCTTGACCGAGAGCGTGATCTTGCGCGCGGACTTGTCGAACTGCGTCACGCGGGCATCGATCTTATCGCCGACCGAGAAACGCTCAGGGCGCTGCTCGGAACGGTCGCGCGAAAGTTCGGCGCGGCGGATGAAGGCGGTCATGCCTTCGTCGCCAACCGAAACCTCGATGCCGTTCTCCTGAACGCCGGTCACCGTGCAGGTGACGACGGCGCCCTTGCGGATCGCATCGCCGAGGTTTTCCATCGGATCGCCGCCCAGCTGCTTGATGCCGAGCGAGATACGTTCTTTCTCGGTATCGACGTCGAGCACCTGCGCCTTGACGATCTGGCCCTTCTGATAGGCCGTCATCGCTTCTTCGCCGGACTTGTTCCAGTCGAGATCCGACATGTGGACCATGCCGTCGACGTCGGTGTCGAGACCGATGAACAGACCGAATTCGGTGATGTTCTTGATCTCGCCTTCGACGAGAGTGCCGACCGGGAAGCGTTCGGCGAACGTCGCCCACGGATTGTCGAGGCACTGCTTGAGACCAAGCGAGATGCGGCGCTTCACCGGATCGACTTCCAGAACCATCACTTCGACTTCCTGCGAGGTCGAAACGATCTTGCCGGGGTGCACGTTCTTCTTCGTCCAGCTCATCTCGGAGACATGGACGAGACCTTCGACGCCGGGCTCAAGTTCCACGAACGCGCCGTAATCGGTGATGTTCGTGACGCGGCCGGTGAACTTCGCGCTGACAGGATACTTCTGCGCAACGCCTTCCCACGGATCGGCCTCGAGCTGCTTCATGCCGAGCGAAATGCGCTGCGTTTCCTGGTTCACCTTGATGACCTGGACTTTGACGGTCTGGCCGATCGAGAGAACTTCGGTCGGATGGTTGACGCGACGCCATGCGATGTCGGTGACATGCAGCAGGCCATCGACGCCGCCGAGATCAACGAACGCACCGTAATCGGTGATGTTCTTGACGACGCCTTCCAGCACCTGGCCTTCCTTGAGGTTCTCGACGAGTTCCTGACGCT